>JAPOIA010000114.1:0-3888 GCA_029979185.1 Alphaproteobacteria bacterium
AACCTATATCCCGCTCGCTAATGCTTCCAACGACTATCTGATGGATCGCAATGCGCAGAAGATGGGCTTGACCTATTCGGGTGTCGACGGCATCGCCATTCAGGACGGCTCGCTCCAGGAAAGCATGGGGCCGATCGTCGATCGAACCAAGGAAAACCTCGTCGGTTGCGACAACGGTATCATCATGGCGCGGCACAAGCTGATGAAAGCTGCCGAGGCCCTGCGCAAGAACGGCACGACACCGCCGGGCGTCGATGTCGAGCACCAGAAAATCCGTCAGGCTGCTCTGCTGCTGAAACGCGACGTTCCGTACAAGGATGGATCCAAGGAGGCCCTGAAAGCGAAGAAGGGCGTGCCGCAGAATACCGTTTGAGATTGGCTTGATGCCGGCCTGCCTCGGGGCCGGCTTCAAGGCAGGAAGGCCGCCGCAATCATGCGGCGGCCTTTGACATTGCAGTGATCCAGCGCCTGCGGCTTATCCGCCCGTGAGCAATTTCTCGATTTCGTAAACCGGCTTGCCGGCATAATCTTTGGTGATCTCGTTAGTCAGCAAGGCCGACAGGCCTTTGGAATAATGCGGGCGCATCATGCCCAGCGCGCGCGGTGCTGCGACGATGGTGACCGCCTGCACCTTGCCCTGTTCGACGGCGTGGTTGAGATCGTTCACGAGGCTGATGAGGAATTCCTGTTCCGCCCGGTCGTGCCAATCGGTTTGTTCGACGGCGCTACGCTCCGTGCTGGCGGACGAATGCACCCGGCCGGGCGGGTTGGCGCCCTGATCGGCGGTTTTCGGATTCTCCTGCTCGCGCGTGCTCAGGGTTTCAAAGTTGGGAAATTTTTCGTCGCCCTTGTTGTGCAGCAGCAGCGACTTCGCGCCATCACAGACGAGAATCCAGTCGCCGGTTTTGAATTTCAGATCTGACATGTTTGCACTCCTGCTGTTGAAGATATGAAGCGCGGGCCGGTTCCGCTCTGCCGCCGCTGTCGATAAAAGCTAGCATTCGGCGCGACCTTTGCATTTGAGACGTATCAATCGCCTCGGCGCAGCAACAGCCCCGGGTGGCTGTACCGGCTCCCGTCCGTGCAACGGTAACGCAGGAATGTGTCGCGGGTTGCGCTATCAGCCTGCCTGCGGCACTCTCCCGCCCGCACAGGGAGAAAAGAATGGAAAACGGCAGCATTGGCGGTTCATCGCAGGGAGCAACAGGCAAAACCGGCGACAATCAGAAGGGTCCGCGCGATCTGCGCGAGTGGCTGCAACTCGTCGAGGCCGATGGCGGGCTGAAGCGCATTTCTGCACCGGTTTCCATGAAGGAGGAAATGTCGGCGCTCACCTATATGGTCGCGCAGGACGAAAGCTCTCCGGCCCTGCTGTTCGAGACGATGGCGCCGTCCGATGGCGCAAAGATCGAGGGGGCGCAGGTTCTGTCCAATATGCTGGGCGCGAGTCGCCGGCGTTTTGCCCATGCCATCGGTATCGACCCCGATCTGGATACACGGCAGATGATATGGGCCATGCGCGAGCGTAGCGCACGGCGGCTGCCGCCGGTGGAGGTCGATCCGGCGACTGCGCCAGTCAACGAAATCGTGCTGACCGGTGACGATATCGACCTGACGAAAATCCCGGCTCCGAAATTCTGGCCGCGCGACGGCGGCGACTACATCGGCACCGGCGATATCACTTTCACCCGCGATCCGGAAAGCGGGCGGCTGAATGTCGGCTGTTACCGGCAGATGGTGCAGGGGCCGCGGCAGATCGGCATGTATTGTTCGCCCGGCAAGCACGGATTGCAGGATCGCGAGGCGTGGTGGAAGCACGGCCAGCCCTGCGAGGTTGTTGCCGCCTATGGCATCGATCCGGCGCCCTTCATGGTGGCGGCGCAAAGCTACAGTGCTGACACGGCCGAACTTGACATCATCGGCGGGTTGACGGGCACGCCGTTTGAACTGACTAAAGGCGTTGCGACGTCGCTGCCGATTCCTGCTAGAGCGGAGATCGTGATCGAGGGCACGGTCACCGAAGGCGATGTGGCAATGGAGGGGCCGCTCGGCGAATTCACCGGCTATTACGGACGGCCCGAGTCGCCGCAGCCGGTTATCCAGGTGAAGGCGCTGCACATGCGGCGCAGGCCGATCCTGACGGCAGCGCTGATGGCCAATTATCCGGCCTGCGAGATCGGCGCCTATTACGCCATCATGCGCTCGGCGGCGATCTGGGACGATCTGGAACGGTTCGGCATTCCCGGTATCAAGGGCGTCTATTCACATCCGGCAGCAGCGTCCGGCTGGGGGATGGTTGTTGTTTCCTTTGAGCAGAAATATGCCGGCCATACCGCGCAGGTGCTTGCCGCGGCCTCGCAATGTCCGGCGGCCGCCTATTACACCAAGTGGATTGTTGCGGTGGATGAGGATGTCGATCCTGCCGACATGAACCAGGTTGTCTGGGCGATGTCGACGCGCTGCAATCCGGTTGACGACATCGATTTCCAGCGCAAGACATGGTCGACCGGGCTCGATCCGTCGCAATATCTGCCGGAGTTGCGGGCCTATGGATCGAAGGCGCTGATCGATGCCTGCAAGCCGCATCGCTATATCAGGGAGTTTCCGGTGCGTACCATGCTGCGCAAGAGCGTGTATGAAAATGCAGCGGCGCGCTGGGCGGAACTGGGGCTGGATGGAGCGCCACCGGCAATGGGGGCGTTCGACGGAGAGTAACCGTGACGCCGGTCTCCCTGCCGCTGCCGCCCGAAACGGGTTGACCTGAGCCGCCATTCGCTGTCGTATGGCTGCGTTACGATAGAAACGGGATTTGCGGGTAGACAGGCCATGGATTTCATGAAAGCCGTAAAATCAGTTTATTCGAACTATATCGGTTTCTCAGGCCGTGCGGCGCGGTCGGAATACTGGTATTTTGTTCTTTTCTACATGATCGTCGGTGCAGTGCTTTCGATCATCGACATGCAAACGGGCATGGTTTCGCAGGGTGGCATGGGTGTGCTGGGTACTGTGTTCGGGTTGGCAAGCCTGCTGCCTTCCATCGCGGTCGGCTTTCGCCGGTTGCACGATACGGGCCGCAGCGCCTGGTGGTTCCTGATCGCGTTCATTCCCCTGATCGGCGTGATCGTGCTGATTGTTTGGCTGGCCTCGCCCTCACAGCCTGGCGACAACGCCTATGGACCGAACCCTTACGGCGAATAGGTTCACCGCAAAGAGCAGGGTACTTATCCTTCCGGCTGAGGCAGAAAGTGCTAGCGCATTTTCCTGCCGCCGCTAAACTCCCTGCCGGTTAAACAGGGAGGCAACAATGGAATACGGGACCGGCGGCGCCGCAAAGCGGCGCACGGCGGTAAAGTATGCCGTCACAATGAGCGTGATCAGCAGCGCGGCTATTCTTCCGGGATACATGTCGCTGGCCACTGCCGCAGACTACTATCAGGGCAAGACCATCAATCTCGTCGTCGGCAATCCGCCGGGCGGCGGTTACGACGGCTATGCGCGTCTGCTGGCGCGGCACATGCCGAAACATATTCCCGGCAAGCCAACATTCGTTGTGCGCAACATGCCCGGCGCTGCGAGCATCATTGCTGCCCGCTATGTCGCAAATACGGCACCGAAAGATGGTACGGTTTTCGGCCTCATCTTTCCCGGCGCGTTGATGGAGCCGCTGACCGGCGATCCGAAAAAGTACAAGTATGATCCGCGCAAGTTCGCCTTCCTGGGAACGATGGACAGCGGCACGCGGCTTTGTTTCGTCAACGGTAAGTCGTCGATCAAGTCGCTGGAAGACGTTATGAAACGCAAGGTCGTGGTTGCGGCAACCGCGCCGGGCTCTTCGACAACGGATTATTCCTGGTTCTTCAATAATCTGGCCGGTACGCAATTCAATGT
>JAPOIA010000114.1:3898-8682 GCA_029979185.1 Alphaproteobacteria bacterium
GTCGTCACCGGGTACAAGGGGCCGGGCGCGGTGCTGCTGGCGGTGGAGCGCGGCGAGGCCGAAGGTGTCTGCTCGCTCGATTCTAATACGGTCGAAGCCATGCGGCCGGGCTGGATCGCTTCCGGCAAGTTCCGGGTGATCGTGCAGGCCGGCCTCGAGCCGAAGGCCGATCTGGAGAAACTCGGGGCAACGCCGATGTGGAAATACATTACCGGTGACAAGCGCAAGGTTGGCGAACTCTTTGTCAGCCAGCAGGTCTTTGCCAGGCCGTTCGTGGCTCCGCCCGGCATGAATGCTCAGGCGCTGGCAATCCTGCGCAAGGCGTTCATGGATACCATGGCCGACAAGGAGCTGCTCGCAGAAGCGCAGAAGTCGCGTCTGGCGATCAATCCCAAGGACGGCGAGGCGGTCGCGAAGCTGGTGGCCAGTGTCTATGCATCGTCGCCGGAGCTGGTGCAGGCCCTCAAGAACGCCATGAAGCCGTGAGCCAAGCCTGATCCTCTGGACGTGTTCTCTTCTCCGGGCGGTATGCAGTTGTTAAGCGATTGCCAATACTGTCCGGAGCATGACCGAGAACGCTGCAAATGAGACCGGGCCAAGGCCCTATGGGCTGTTCGGCCTGATCGTATCGACGGCGCTGATCGTGGTGGGAACGGCCGCGGTGGCGATGGGAGCCTATTTCGCGGTGCATTTTCTCGCCGGGCATCGCATCGCGACCCTGCTCGGCAACGTCGGCCTTTACGGCACGAAGAACATGCACAGCGCTCCCGCACCGGTGCAGCATGCGTTTTTCATCATGCTGTCCGCGGGGTTCGTTGCCCTGCTGATCCCGACGCTTCTGATGGCGCTGTGGCGTGGCGGGCGCAGCTGGCGCGAGCTGCTGGCGCTCAAAGGACCCAAGCGTCTGCCTGCAGCCGGATGGCTCATCCTGTTCGTGCTGGCGCTTCCGGTTTACCTGATCACGGCCAGTTATACGGTGCGGTTTTTCTATCCGCAGTTCACGACATGGTTCTTTGTCCCGGCGGATGTCACCGGCAAGATATTGTCCTTTATTCCCGTCGTGATACTCGCGCCGCTGGCGGAAGAATTGTTCTTTCGCGGCTGGCTCTACACCAGCCTGCGCAACAGTTTCCGGCCCGCCATAGCCATCGGTGTGACAACGATAATCTTCGCGCTGGCCCATAGCGATGGCGGCCTTCTGTATCCGGCAGCCGTCTTCATACCCGGCCTCGTGCTGGCGCTGGTGCGGGAATATACCGGCTCGTCGCTGGCAAGCTTTGCGGCCCATGCGCTCTACAACGGATGGGCCTGGGTGCTTGTCATCGTCTTCGGAAGAACGCTTGGGTAGCACGCAGGGGTAGTCCTGCGCGCCGGTTTGCTATTTCTTCTTCTTGCCGCGCATCAGAAGATCGGCGCCGGGCTTCAATACTTCGGCCATCCGGTCGCGGACCTCCTGCGGGGCATCAATGATACGATTGATGAGTGCGGCCGTGTCGGGGCCGTTGCTCTCGCGAATGACGGCGCTCATCTTCTTCGCATCGGTCATGAAGGCGGGATCCTTGATGGTGTCGAGGAAAGCCTTTCGCAGGATTTCCACCCGGTCGGCGGGCACGCCGGGGCTGGTTGCGACGGAGCGGCCAACGGCAACCGCATTGGACATGAATTCCAGCAGCGGCTTGTCTTTGGCAGGTACGGGCTGGTCCAGCAGCAGCGGCACATCGGGCAGTTCGGGCTCCTTCTTCAGGCCGACCTGAATGAGCGGGATAATCAGCCTGTCGCGCAAGTAGTGCGGCTTGGATGTCTTGTAACCGGACAGCGGATTGGTGCCGCGCCCTTCAACCTCGCCTTTTTCCATCGCCAGATCGACCGCCTGGCCGCCGCGGTATCCTGCGATGATCTTGAATTTCGTTCCCAGTATGCGGTTGTAGAAGGTAGGCAGCTGTACCGATACGGAGCCGGCGCCAGTAGAGCCGATGGTCGTTTCGCGCTGCTTTGCCTGTTCCAGCGTTTTCGTCTTCGCCGTATGCCAGACGACCAGCAGCTGGTTGGAATCGACGATATTGCCGATCCAGTTGAATTTTCTCAGATCCGCTCTCAGGCTCTTGTTGATCTTCAGCGCCTGGTCGATCGGCAGGCCCTGCGAAATGATCGACAGGATGGTGCCGTCCTTCGGGCCGACGAGGGCGATGTAATTGGCCGCGATGATGCCGCCGCCGCCGGTCATGTTTTCCGGCCGGATGTTCGGATTGCCGGGGATGTGCTTGCCCATGTGGCGGGCGAACAGGCGCGAATAGGAATCGTAGTCCCCGCCGGGCGGAGTGCGGATGATGAACCGCATGGTCTTGCCCTTGTAGAAATCGGCGGCAGAAGCCGCCAGCGGCGGTAGTGTCAGGGCAAGGGCAGTTGCTGCCAGCCCCAGGCCAGTAATCAATCTCATGGTTTGCCTCCCGAAAATCGCGG
Source organism: Alphaproteobacteria bacterium (assembly GCA_029979185.1). Taxonomy (GTDB): domain Bacteria; phylum Pseudomonadota; class Alphaproteobacteria; order Rhizobiales; family Beijerinckiaceae; genus Terripilifer. The sequence goes on from JAPOIA010000114.1 coordinate 6,359, forward strand.
GAACTGCGTCCCGTCTGAAAGAGAGTGTGGGGCCGAAGCCGGTTGCAGACAAGCGGAATCGGTGGCTTCCATACCCGAGAAAGCTTTGGACCCGCGCCATTCCGCCCGTGATGGGCCTGTATTTGCCTTCCGACCTTGCCTATAGTTCGCCGATCCAGCCAGAATCACGAAGGACGGGCGGCGGCGTGCGGCAATATCTCGATCTCATGTCTCATGTTTTGCATCATGGCGTGCGCAAGACGGACCGGACCGGCACCGGGACGCTTTCCGTTTTCGGCCATCAGATGCGGTTTGACCTGTCGCAGGGCTTTCCGCTGGTGACCACCAAGAAACTGCATCTGAAATCGATCATTCACGAGCTGTTATGGTTTATCGCCGGCGACACTAATATCGCCTATCTGAAGGCCAATGGCGTTTCCATCTGGGACGAATGGGCGGACGAGAATGGCGATCTGGGGCCGGTCTACGGCAAGCAGTGGCGCTCCTGGCAGGGGGCTGACGGGCGCACCCACGACCAGTTGAAGGACCTGATCGCGGAAATCGGCCGCAATCCGGATTCGCGGCGGCTGGTGCTGTCGGCGTGGAATGTCGGCGACCTCGACAAGATGGCGTTGGCCCCATGCCATTGCCTGTTCCAGTTCTATGTCGCGGAGGGCAGGCTTTCGTGCCAGCTCTACCAGCGTTCGGCGGACATTTTTCTCGGGGTGCCGTTCAACATCGCCAGTTACGCGCTGATGACGGCGATGATCGCGCGGGGATGCGGGCTTGAGCCGGGCGATTTCGTACACACCTTCGGCGACGCCCATCTGTATCTCAACCATCTTGAGCAGGCGAAGTTGCAGCTGTCCCGCGAGCCGCGCCCGCTGCCGGTCCTGAAGCTCAATCCGGACGTTAAATCCCTGTTCGATTTCACTTATGACGACATTGTGATCGAGCAGTACGACCCGCATCCCCACATCAGGGCGCCGGTGGCGGTGTGAGCGTGGCAGGAACCGGCACAATCCCTCTCACCATCGTTGCTGCTGTCGCCCGCAATGGCGTTATTGGTGGCGGAAATGCGCTGCTGTGGCGGTTGTCGAGCGATCTGCAGCGTTTCAAGGCCCTGACCATGGGCAAGCCTTTGATCATGGGACGAAAAACCTTCGACTCGATCGGCAGGCCGTTGCCGGGACGGGAAACCATTGTGGTGACGCGGGACCGGGGTTTCAGCGTTCCTGGTGTCCATGTCGCCGCCAGCATAGACGAAGCCATAGACATTGCCCGGGACAGGGCGACCGCAATGGGGGCGCCGGAGGTAATCATAGCGGGAGGCGGGGAAATCTACGCTCTGACCATGGATCGCGCGCAGCGGCTGGTGATCACCCATGTTGAGGCGCAGCCGGAGGGGGATGCTCATTTTCCGGCTATCGACCCGGAGGTTTGGAAGCAGGTGGAATTCGCCACAGGCAATCAAACGGCGAAGGACGAGGTCCCATTCGCCTTTGCCGTTTACGAACGCGCCGGAAATCGATAGCCAGCACGTTGAAATAGCCTCATAAGGTGCTTAATTGCCTGTAGGAGTTTCGGCTTGGCCGCTCGAAACCGGATAAACTGGCCAAAGATTTGGGGCGAAGGAGGTTTTCGCCTGGAATTACTGACCGGCGCGCCGTGAGGGCTTCGCCACAGCTAAGAGGATTCATATGCCCTGGAGTAACCAGAGTGGTGGGGGTGGGCCTTGGAAGCCCAACAACCCCGGCGGGCCGTGGGGACAAGGCCCCTCCGGCGGGGGACAAGGTGGCGGAGGCGGTGGACAGACGCCGCCCGATCTCGAAGAGCTTCTTCGGCGCAGCCAGGACAAGATCAAGCAGGCCCTGCCGGGCGGCTTCACCAGCGGCTTCGGCATTCTGGTGGCCGTACTGATTGCTGCGGCGATCTGGTTGCTCAGCGGTTTTTACACCGTGCAGCCGAACGAAGTCGGCCTGAACATGGTCTTCGGCAAATATTCTGCAAAGACCAGCGCTGGTCTTCGCTACAACTGGCCGTTCCCGATTGGCCGGGTGGTGAAGCTGCCGGTGACCAATCGTAACGCCATCGACGTAGGCTTCCGGTCGCGCGACGGCGGTGCGCAGGTGAATGTGCCGGAAGAAAGCCTGATGCTGACCGGCGATGAAAATATCGCTGACGTGAAATTCCGTGTCATCTGGCAGATCAATCCTGCCGCCCCGGAAAATTATGCATTCAACGTCCGCGCGCCCGCCACCACCGTGAAAGCGGTATCGGAAAGCGTTATGCGTGAAATCGTCGGCCGCACAGAGATCAAGAAGATTCTGACGGCTGAACGTAAG
>JAPOIA010000115.1 GCA_029979185.1 Alphaproteobacteria bacterium
AATTTAGATATAGACGGCCGTCGAGACGGCCGGCCACTTGGTGCACTACCAACAGAGCCACGTTTCTGGTTCGAAAAGCCTCCGGTAATCAAACGCGCAGCGGGGCAATTGGTTGCAGGCAGGGTATCGTCGCGGGGCAGGGTTGGCGTGCCTTTGTGCCGTTTACGCCTGCGTAACCACCTGATTTGAATCCCTCTTAACCCTTACACGCGTTAACCCGATTGCGTTCATATGTTGGAAATTCCCGTCACCTAATCCTTGTGCATCAACAAGGGCAAAAGCCCTCGAGCTTGGAGGCCAGGTGCCGAATGGCTCATTCTACAGGAGCGGATAGGATGACAAACGGTAGCGTGGAAATGGCAAGTGCCAATACGGCTTGTACTGTGGACGCCGGTCGCGCAGCGATCCTGGAACTGTTGCAGCGTGGCGGTGTAGGGGCGGAAGACGTCAGTCGGCTGCGCCGTGAATTTTTCAGCGAAGGCGGCGCCAGCCAGGCACAGGCCGAGGCGCTGTTCGCCATCGAGCGGTCCGGTATCGCCGGTGGCGCCGAATGGACCGAATTCTTCGTCGAAACAATCACCAGCCATGTAGTTTGGGAACTGCGCCCGACCGGCATTGTCAGCGAGGAGCAAGCTCAGTGGCTGATCGATCAGGTCGATCGCACGAAGTCGATCACGGCGCTTGCTGCCTTGATCAACGTACTGGCTGAAGCCGATCGCATTCCCGCATGGCTGCCTGCAGCTGCCCGCGGACGTGCTGCTGCCGGTTGGAAGGGTGTCGACGAGGCGCTCGATGCTGTCCGGAGCGAAGCCCGCATTGCTGCCTGAGCATTGTTCTCGCGGCCGAATGGAAAGTGGAGAGATCGAGATGAACGCGTCACCCATCATGGACCTTGTGGCAACCATCCGGAATTCCGGCGATATCACGTCGCAAGACGTTCTGGCGCTGCGCCGCGCGGTGTTTGGCGACGCCCGTGTCTGGCCGCATGAAGCCGAGGCGCTGTTCGATCTGTCGCAGATGCGGCTGACGGTCGCTCCGGAGTGGCAGGAGTTCTATCTGGAAGCGATGACCGATTATCTGGTCAACCAGGAAGAGCCGCATGGCTACATCAGCGAACAGAATGCTCAGTGGCTTATCGACATGATCGAGCGCGATGCTACTGTCTGGACCGATACTGAACTGGAACTGCTCGTTCACGTGCTGGACAAGGCCAAATCGAGCCCGCCGCAGCTGGTGAAGTTCGCGCTGGAGAAAGTCAAGGAAGCCGTTGTCAGCGGCGAGGGCCCGACCCGTTGTGTAATGCAGCTGAAGCCGGGATCGATTGGTGCGGCTGAAGTCGATATGTTGCGCCGCATTCTCTACGCTTTCGGCGGTAGCAGCGCCTGCGCGATCTCGCGCGAGGAAGCCGAAGCGCTTTTCGACATCAACGATGCAACCCTGTATGGCGAAAACGATCCGTCCTGGCAGGACCTGTTCGTCAAGGCGGTTGCCAATCATCTGATGGCAATTTCCGGATACTCCGTTCCCAGCCGGCAGGAGGCCATCCGCCGCGAGGAATGGCTGTCCAGGACCGATGTTTCGGTGACCGGCTTCTTCGACAGGATGCTGAATGGCTGGCGAGATGCACTGTCCAGCTACGAGCGGCCGCGCCGCGATCTGGAGCTGGAAGCCCGTATCAACGAGCATATCACCGCCGGGGAAGCCGACTGGCTGAAAGAACGGATGATGCGCAACGGGCACATCTGCGCCAACCAGAAGGCCCTTCTACGCTTCATTCGCGAAGAATCCGCCAATATCCACCCGGATTTGCAGGAATTGCTCGACAAGGCAGCCTGATCCGGTTTGGCATTTTTTCAAATGGAGGCCTCCGCGATGCGGGGGCCTTTTTCATGGCGCGGTGCCTTTGGCGGTCCATCTGGCCGCACCCAACCTAAGATCAATGGACGGAACCGAAGCAGGACACTAGAAAGGAAAAGAAATCTGCGCCGTTTGATGGCGCCGGGCGGGGACCGAACCAACAGGGCATTTTGGGGATGTTCAAGAAGATATTGATTGCCAACCGCGGCGAAATCGCTTGCCGGGTTATCAAGACGGCCAGGCGCATGGGAATTGCGACCGTCGCAGTCTATTCCGATGCCGACCGCAATGCGCTGCATGTCAGCATGGCGGATGAGGCCGTTCATATTGGTCCGGCTGCCGCCGCCCAGTCCTATCTCGTTATCGAGAAGATAATCGAAGCCTGCAAGGCCACGGGCGCGGAAGCCGTGCATCCCGGTTACGGTTTCCTGTCAGAGCGGGAGGCTTTCGGCCAGGCGCTTTCCGACAACGGCATTGTCTTCATCGGCCCAAACACAAGGGCCATTGCAGCGATGGGCGACAAGATCGAGTCAAAGAAGTTCGCCAATGCGGCGAAAGTCTCAACCGTTCCGGGGTTCCTTGGTGTGATCGAGGATGCCGACCATGCAGTGCGCATTTCTGACGAGATCGGTTATCCGGTTATGCTGAAAGCCTCCGCAGGCGGCGGCGGCAAGGGCATGCGTATCGCCTGGTCCCGTGAGGAAGTGAAGGAAGGTTTCGACCGGTCGAAATCGGAAGCCGCTTCATCCTTCGGCGACGACCGCATGTTCGTGGAAAAGTTTATCGTCAATCCGCGCCACATCGAAATTCAGGTGCTTGGCGACAAGCACGGCAACGTGATCTATCTGGGCGAACGCGAATGCTCGATCCAGCGCCGTAACCAGAAGGTCATAGAGGAGGCGCCATCGCCGCTGCTTGACGAGGAAACCCGCCGCAAGATGGGCGAGCAGGCTGTCGCGCTGGCAAAAGCGGTCAATTACGATTCCGCGGGCACGGTCGAATTTGTCGCCGGGCAGGACAAAAGCTTCTTTTTCCTGGAAATGAATACCCGGCTGCAGGTGGAGCATCCGGTTACAGAATTGATCACCGGCATCGATCTGGTTGAACAGATGATCCGGGTCGCCGCAGGCGAGACACTGTCGATCAGACAGGAAGACGTGCACCTGAAGGGCTGGGCGGTGGAAAGCCGCGTCTATGCGGAAGATCCCGAGCGCGGTTTCCTGCCGTCGACAGGCCGGCTTGTGAAGTATCAGCCGCCGCAGGAAATGCATGCCGACGGCATAACAGTGCGCAACGATACCGGGGTATATGAGGGGGGCGAAATCTCCATTCACTACGATCCGATGATCGCGAAGCTGGTGACCCATGCGGGAGACAGGGCTGCGGCCATCGATGCCCATGCAAAGGCGCTGGACGAATTCGTGATCGACGGCATCCGTCACAACATCCCGTTCCTGTCGGCGCTGATGCTGCATCCGCGCTGGCGCGAGGGAGCGCTCTCCACAGGCTTCATCAGCGAGGAGTTTCCGGACGGTTTCAGTGCCTCCATGGGCGCGGGCCGGGAGGCGATGCACGTGCTGGCCTCCGTAGCTGCGTCCGTCTATCATGTCCTCAACGAGCGCAAACGGCAGATTTCCGGGCAGATGCAGACGCAGCGGCTGGTGTCGTTTCAGCGCGAGCGGTCGGTGATTGTCGACGATGAGCGGATTGACCTGCGCATAGACGACACGGGCGGCGAATTGCTCATCCGCTTCGACGATGGGTCCGACCATGCCCATCACATCGAAAGCGACTGGCGGCCCGGTCAGATCCTCTGGCAGGGCACTGTTGACGGCGATGCTGTGTCTGTACAGGTGCGGCCGATCCTCAACGGGTTCCTCCTGTCGCACGGGGGCGTGCGGCTGGAGGCGCGGGTTTTCACGCGACGCGAAGCGGAACTGGCGGCGCTGATGCCGGTCAAGCAGTCTGCCGATACGTCGAAGAAGCTTCTGTGCCCGATGCCCGGTCTTGTGCGCTCCATCCAGGTCGCTGAGGGGCAGGAAGTGAAAGCCGGCGAGCCCCTATGCATAGTCGAAGCCATGAAGATGGAAAACGTATTGCGTGCGGAACGCGATGGTACGGTATTGAAAATTCACGCTGCCGAGGGCGACAGCCTGCCGGTGGACGCGGTAATTATGGAATTCGAATAACGTACAGGGACTGGAACCCGAACGGATGCCGTTGTATTTCGCCTATGGTTCCAACATGGATGAAGCTGCGATGGCGCAACGCTGTCCGCGTTCATCCGTCATCGGCCCGGCGATGCTGTTGCGCCATCGCATCGTGATCATGGCGGAAGGCTATGCCTCGGTCGTGCGCGATCCGCGTGCAACCGTCTATGGTCTGCTGTGGGATGTGGCGCTTGGCGATGTGCGGGCGCTTGACACCTACGAGAGCATTCAAACGGGGTTGTACAAGAAGGCCACACAGCCGGTAAAGCGCATTGGCGAAGGCGTGCGCCCCTTGCAGCAGGCGCTGGTCTATCTGGGGCGCGGCGAAGGCGGCGGTACGCCGCTGCCGGGGTATCTTGAAAATGTCCTTGATACAGCGGCCAAACTGGATTTTCCGAAAGCCTATATGGCCGAACTTGCCCGGCTTGCGACAGGAGCGCGCAAGGCCTCACGGGGACAGCCTGCGCAACGCGCTGTGCGGCCCGCTCCGGTGCGTGCGGAACGGGATGCGGAAGGGAAAGTGATAGTGCGGCCGCGTTTCGGTTCGCCGCTGGACAGGTGAGGGCTGCCATGCCCGGGGAATTTGAATCGATTGTCCATGCGCGGATCGGTGGGCGCGTTCAAGGCGTCGGCTATCGAGCATGGACGGAGCGCGAAGCACGGACGCTGGGACTTGCTGGATGGGTGCGCAATCGCAGCGACGGAACGGTGGAGGCTGTGTTTGCTGGTAGCGCCGATGCCGTTGCGGCGATGGCGGAAAGTCTCAACCGTGGGCCGCATGCAGCACGCCCGCAGGGGCTTCACATCCGTCAATGTAGCGAGGCCGACCTTGCGCCTGCCTTCGGCGCAGGATTCATCGTCTTGCCGACCCTGTGACAGGTATAGTCAGAATATCTCGCGAAACGTCCGCCGCATCACCTCGTCCACATCGTCCATTGTTACCGGCAGGCCGAGGTCCACCAGGCTTGTGACGCCCAGATGCGCCTCGGATATGCCACATGGCACGATGCCGGAAAAATGGTCGAGCGCCGGTTCGACGTTCAGCGAAATGCCGTGAAAGGTAACCCAGCGGCGGATGCGTATGCCGACGGCGGCGATCTTGTCTTCGGCAATTTCCCCATTTAATCCGCGTGCCTTGTCCGGGCGCTGCACCCAGACGCCTACCCGGTCCGCCCGCCTCTCGCCGCGTATGTTGAAGGCTGCCAGGGTCGCTATGATCCAGTCCTCCAGAGCGCAGACATAGGCGCGTACGTCCGGCCGGCGCTTTCTCAGGTCGAGCATCACATAGGCCACCCGCTGGCCGGGGCCGTGATAGGTGAACTGGCCACCGCGCCCGGTTCTGTGCACGGGAAAGCGGCCGGACATCAGGTCCGAATCCTTCGCCGATGTTCCGGCGGTGTAGAGCGGGGGGTGTTCGACCAGCCATACAAGCTCGCCCGCTCTTCCTTCAGCGATGGCGGCAGCGCGAGCCTCCATCTGGGTAATTGCATCTTCGTAACCGGTGAGAAGCTCCTCGACGCGCCATTCCACGTCAGGGTGGCCGGGGAGCGCCCTCATCAGGTGCGAGAGGCTGCCGCGTTCCGGGGCGATGGGGCAGGTAGTCGCTGATTCAGGATCGGTCATACCCGCAATATAGTGCTGCGGGGCCGCCTTGCGCCAGTTGTCCCGTCAGCTTCAGTCGATTTTGGCGCCAATTGCACAACTCCGGCAACGCTTGACAGTCCATCATGCCGCTGAAACTCTCATACGGAACCAAGTGCGGAAATTGCGGACAGATGGACAAGATGGTGTCGAATTGAGCCCGATTATCACACAGACGGCGATCAAGCGCCGTAAGAAATCGCACCGGCCGGGCAAACCGGCGGCAGAAAGAAGTGCGGCATCGTCGGCGGGAAAACTTCCGCAGCCTTTGCAGCCGCCGGAACCCGATATGACGCCAGACATCCTGTTGCAGCGGGCGCGCAACATGCGCGATATGCTGCGGGCCGATCAGGATGGCGCAGATGAGCGCGGTTGCCAATCGCAGGAAGTGCAGGATGCATTCGTCAAAGCCGGCTTCTATCGGATAGTGCAGCCGCGACTCTTCGGCGGATATGAATTCGACTACGCGACCTTCTACCGGGTGATGGCGGAAGTTTCACGCGGCCATCCGTCGGTCGGCTGGTGTCTTGCGCTTGGAGCATCCCATGCGGCCATCGTCGCTGCCTTCTGGCCTCTGGAAGTGCAAGAAGAGGTCTTCGGCAAGGATGGGAATTTCATCGCCCCCCACCGTGCCGTACCCGTGAAAGCGAGCTGCAGGGAGGTAGAAGGCGGCTACGAGATCGAGGGGCTATGGGCGTGGTGCTCGGGCATACCATATGCAACTCATTTCATCGGCAATGTTTCCATCGAACAGAAGAAGGGGCCGCCCCGGCAGCTGGCGTTCATTGTACCTCGTGACAGGATCGAGGTTCTTGACGACTGGGGCGGCGATGCGACGCTCGGTATGCGCGCCAGCGGATCGAACAGCGTGCGGATGAAACCGACATTCGTTGCCGAAAAGTATGTCGTGCCGGCAGGGCCGGGACTCTGGTCGGCAGAAGAATTGCCGGAAGGAACGCATGGTACCCGCATTCATGGCAATCCAATGTATCTGTGCCGGATGATGGGGCCCTACCATGCATCGCTGGTTGTGCCGGTTCTCGGTGCGGCGCGGGCGGCATTGGACGAGTTTGAAGAAATTTCTGGCCGCCGCCAGATGCGCTGGCCGCCATTCGGGTCCTAGCAGGAGAGCGCCGACATACAGCGGCCTTTTGGCCAGGCCCTGATGTTGGCGGACAGCGCCGAGGCGCTGGTGACTTCCGCACTCGACCAGTACATGGCCCTGTGCCGGCGTTGGGCCGAAGACGGAAACCATTTTTCCCTTGAGGACAGTTTGCGCCTGTGGGGCATGATAATGAAGGCCGGGCACATGTCCTGCGAGGCGGTCGATCTGATGTTCGCTGCAGCCAGTTCCTCGGCAGCGCGAAAGGGGCAACGCATGGAGCGCTATTACCGCGATTGCGCCATGTATCGCAGTCACACATCCTCGCAGGCCGCCAATATCGCCAGCGGTCTGGCGCGGGTACATTTTGGTCAGCCCATGGGTATGTTCGGTGTCTGAGCACCGGGTTTGCCTGTCACGCTTGTTATGGGGATTGCTCGATGCGAAAGATTGCCCGGGCTGGGGATTTCTCGCCTCTGGAGCATGTGCCCGGCAATATGACGGGGCACGTCTGGAAGGGTGGCTAGCGTGGCTTTGTCCTTTGGCGGGAACAGCCGTTTTCTGCCGCTTGATGCAGCTTGCCAGCCTTGCGCCAATTTGTTAGACGGGCGCTCTGCCATTCGGCCTCGCCGCTCGGATGGTGAAATTTTGGGGCGGTAACGCCGTCCCGATCCCCCGATGCGACCATGGCGGAATTGGTAGACGCGCTAGCTTGAGGTGCTAGTTGGGTAACACCGTGGAGGTTCGAGTCCTCTTGGTCGCACCAGGGCGGGATTGCCAGCATCGAAGCGATGCGCGGCGTTCCGGCGGATTTCCTGATCGGGCATGATGAGCTGCCAAATTACCCTGAATCTGTGACGAATTGATCGATCCGGCGCCCTTCGGCTGTTTACCGGGGGCGGAATCGTACTATGTGCTGAGTGCGCGCAATTTTATGTGACTGCGCTGAAGCCGCCGAAAAGCCACCCCAAAACCGTCCAGCCAGTGGATATGGCCATGACTGACGCCAATTCAGATACCAAGCTGGCAGAAGCCCAGCTGGATGACGATCACTCAGCCACCGACGAGCATGGCGAGCTGCGTCCGGCCTTCGTCGCGGAGGTGGTTGCGGCGGTTGAAGCCGGCGATGCGGATAAGACCCGCGAACTGGCGGGCGATTTGCACGAGGCCGATGTCGCATCGCTGATCGAGGTCCTCGATGCGCCGCAGCGCACGAAATTGATCCAGCTGCTTGGCGAAGATTTCGATTTTATCGCGCTGACCGAATTGTCCGAGGCAATGCGCGAGGAAATCCTTGAGGAATTGCCGACCGAGACCATCGTCGAGGCCATGGCGGAACTCGAAAGCGACGATGCGCTGGTCATTCTCGAGGACCTGCCGGACGAGGAACAGAAGGAAATTCTCGAGGCGCTGCCGCTTGAAGACAGTGTCCTGCTGCGCCGCTCGCTTGATTATCCGGAAGAATCGGCCGGCCGTCTGATGCAGACGACGATGATCGCGGTGCCGCCGTTCTGGACGGCTGGGCAGATGCTCGACCATATCCACGATGTGGACGAGGAGCTTTTGCCGGAGGGCTTCTTTGAAGTGTTCGTCGTTGATCCGGCACACCGGTTCCTCGGCAATGTATTTCTCGACACGCTGGTGCGGGCGCGCAGGACGCAACAGCTCGAAAGTCTCATGGACAAGGAGCGTTACCGGGTTCACGTCACTGATGATCAGGAAGAAGTGGCGCGTGTGTTCGAGCGCTACAATCTGGTGTCGGTGCCCGTCGTCGACGAAGGGGAAAGACTGGTCGGTGTCATAACTATTGATGATATCGTC
>JAPOIA010000116.1 GCA_029979185.1 Alphaproteobacteria bacterium
AAATGCTCGATCACATCAGCCATTTCCAGAGGTTCGCCGCTATGGGGATTGCGGATACGCAGATCCGGCTTGTCGCTGCCGTATTTGCGCATGGCGTCAGCATAGGCAATGCGCGGCAGTTTTTCCGTCACGCTCTTGCCCTCGGCGAATTCGCCGAACACGCCGCGAATGACGGGCTCCATAGCGTCGAACACGTCTTCCTGCGTAACGAAGCTCATTTCCAGGTCGAGCTGGTAGAATTCCCCCGGCAGCCGGTCGGCGCGCGGGTCCTCGTCGCGGAAGCACGGCGCGATCTGGAAATAGCGGTCGAAGCCGGCCATCATCAGCAGCTGCTTGTATTGCTGCGGCGCCTGCGGCAGGGCGTAGAACTTGCCGGGATGCAGCCGCGAGGGAACCAGAAAGTCTCGCGCCCCTTCCGGACTGGACGCGGTCAGGATCGGCGTCTGGAATTCGTTGAAACCGGCTTCCTTCATGCGCTGGCGCAGGCTGTCGATGACCTTCACCCGCAGCATGATATTGGCGTGCAGCCGTTCGCGGCGCAGGTCGAGGAAGCGATAGCGCAGGCGCGTTTCTTCCGGATAGTCCTGGTCGCCGAACACCGGCAGCGGCAGTTCCGCCGCCGGGCCGAGAACCTCGGCCTCGGTGATGAAGACTTCCACCATGCCGGTCGGCAGTTCGGGATTGGTCGTCCCGTCGGGGCGGATGCGCACCCGCCCGTCGAGCCGCACGCACCACTCGGACCGGAACGTCTCGACCAGGTTGAAGGCCGGGGAATCCGGATCGGCAACGCATTGGGTGATTCCATATTGATCGCGCAGGTCGATGAACAGCACACCGCCGTGGTCGCGGATACGATGACACCAGCCGGAGACGCGCACGGTCGCGCCGTCGTCGCTCTCGCGCAATTGGCCACAGGTATGGGTGCGGTAACGGTGCATGATCGGTCCTGAAAGTGAACAGCCGCCGTTCCGGCAGGACGGCGGGTTGGAAATCGGGAAGTAACTGGACGGCGCAGCCGCCGCGCGCTGTGTACGGGAAAACCGGCGTCGGGGAAACCCCGTTCGCACGGAACTTTGCAATGCCCTCCGCGCAATGCCTAACGTTATTGCGGCCGCGCGGAACCGGCTGTCCCGGCGGTCGGCCTTACTGGAGCTTCTTCGGGTCGACCCCCAGACGATCCAGCGCCTTTGCCGCCGCAACCATCCGCGGGTCGTATTTCAGGGCAAGGCGGTAGTTCATGATCGCGACGTTGTAATTGCGCAGCGCCTCATAGGCGATAGCCCGGTTGAAATAGGAATCGGCGTCGCTGACATCGCGGATCAGGGCTTCATTGTACAATGCGATGGCGTCCTGGAACCGCTGTTGCTGCACCCGCAGGTTGCCGAGGTTGCGATAGCTCGGACCGAAATCGGGATCGATCTTGATGGCCGCCAGGAAGTCCTTTTCCGAACCGTCGAAATCGCGCTTCACCATCCGGGAAATCCCGCGCCCGACATATCCGAGCACATATTTCGGATCGAGTTCGATCGATTTGGTGAAATCCTTGATCGCATCGTCGTTCTGGCCGACCAACCGACGGGCTATACCCCTGTTATTGTAGGCAGTTGTCGATTTCGGATCGAGCTTGATGGCAAGGTCGAAATCGGCAATTGCCTGCTTGTTGCTCTGGATGCGCGCGAAGGCCAGGCCACGCATGATGTAACCCTCCGCGGAACGGGGGTTCTTTTCCAGAAAATCCGTGCAGGCCGTGATCTGTTTTTCCGGATCGGCATGGGCGACACAGGTTTCTGGAACCTTTGTCTCCTTCTTCGTATCCACTGCCGCCAATCCAGTCGCCGGGGTGACCAGGGCGAGAACGATGCTCAAGCCGGCTCCAGCTATCGCAGGCTTCCAGAGAGCCATGATACCCCTACCAATCGATATCTCCTTTAACAATGCCACCGGCATTTTAGCGAAGCCGCCGCGCTTCAGGATTCGCCCGCCCGCCGGGACCTTCCCGGAAAATCGGCCCGCAATGCCAGGCAGGAATCGGCAAACGCATATCTATCTGAATTATTTCGACTTTCGCCGAAGTTGCGGCCCAAACCCTACAGCCGTCACCCCTATAGCACCGCAACGCGCCGGATTGTACCGGGAATTTGGACAAAACCATGCCTGCAACGCTGGCACGAGCGCGAGATTGCCGCCTGGTTCAAGGCATTTCAGTTAAAAACGCGAGTAAGGCAGCCGAACCGCCATCAAATCAGCGCTCACATGCCATGGCGAAAGCAGGTTACAAGAAAAATCGGGGTACCATGGAGGACTTCCTTAACCAGATACTGTGGTTTTTCGTCAATTATTGCATTCGTTACAGACTCTTAGACTCCCCCATGTACTGCTTCTTCTGTTTACTTGAGGGAAGGTCATGGTACAGCCGATTATTCGCAGGCGGGCAATCAAGGCGGGAGCGCTGCTTGCGGCCCTTTTTCTGGGCGGCATATTGACGACGGCGACAGCCCGTCTGGCAAGCGGCCTGTTGGTAGCGCAGGATAAAGGCACCCTTGGCAAGACCATTGCCAGAAACCTGGCCGGCTCCAAAGCCGATATTGAACATCTCGCTGCCGGAAAGCCGCCAAGCCCTGATTTCAACAAGGCCTTGTAACGCGCCATCAACGGCGAGGCGATTTTCGGCTACCAGCTGCTGGATGCCGGCGGCAACACGAAGTTCGAAATAGCGCGGCCCACCGACCGCCTCCGCAACGTCGGCCAGTTCGCAGCCAGCACGGCGCAGTCGCAGAAAATGATCACCAAGACCGGCTGGCAGGATACTTCCAAGGGGCCTGCGTTTATCGGCTCTGCCCTGATACCCATTGTTCACGATGGCAAGACGGTTGCCGTCCATGCCATCAGCTTCGACCAGACAGAGCGTTGGAAACAGTTCTTCCGCCCGCTTCTGTGGCTGATGCTGCTGGCCGGCCTGCTGGCGATCGGCTGCATCGGCACGCCGGTCCTGCTTTGGTACCGCAAGAACCGCGAGCTCATTCATCAGGAAGGCGAGAAACGGGCGCTGCTGGCGCGCTTCAAGGCTGTCTTCGACAACATGCCCCAGGGCGTTACCCTGTTCGACAGGAACAACAAGTTGGTGCTGGCGAACGACCAGTACCTTCAGTTCTACAAGCTCAGGCCGGAAAGCGCCCTGCCCGGCACGCCTCTGGACGTTCTTCGCGGGCATCGCCGCGCCGCCGGCACGCCTGACTACGCCCTGCCCGGCAGCCCGAAAGAGAAAGCCGCCATGCATGAAGCCAATGTCGGCAAATGGCGGATGGACAATGGCCGCACCATCGAGACGCGCCGCCATCCGGTGCCGGGCGGCGGATGGGTTACCGTCCATAACGACATTACCGAGCAACTGGCCCGCGAGAACGAACTGACCGGCGCCCGCAAGTTCCTCAATTCGGTTATCGACCACATGCCCGGTTCGGTAATCGTCAAGCAGCCCGACACACTGCAGTATCTGCTGATCAACAAGCAGGTGGAAAGTCTGCTTGGCCTGCCCCGCGAACAGATCCTGGGCAAGACCGCCAAGGAGCTCTTTTCCAGCGAGCAGGCAGACCAGATCAACCGCCGCGACTGGCATGTTCTCACCGATACCGACCAGAGTGTGCACGACGCCGAACAGATCGTCGTCACGCCCGGGCGCGGCAAGCGCAAGATTGCGACCAAACGCATCGTCGTGCGCGACAAGCATAATGTGCCGGCCTATCTCATCACCATGACCGAAGACGTGACCGACAAGCGTCTTGCCGAACAGCGCGTGCGCTATCTGGCGATGCATGACACGCTGACGGGCTTGTACAATCGCACCTACTTCCACGAACAGCTTGAACATCATCTGTCCAGCACGGACGGCGAAGGCGAACTTGCGCTGATCCTGCTCGATCTCGACGGTTTCAAGGAAGTCAACGACACCTTCGGCCATGCGACTGGCGACGAGGTTCTGCGCATCACCGGCGAGCGTCTGCGCGGCCTGTTCTGCGACATCGACATGGTGGCGCGCCTCGGCGGCGACGAATTCGCGGTGCTGTGCCGTTCGGCCAGCTGTCATCTGAAATTGCAGAGCCTGGCCAAGAAGATCATCGCCGATATCCAGCAGCCGATCCTGCACGAAGGGCGCCAGATCAAGGTCGGCGCCACGGCGGGCGTCGCCATCACCCGCCCGGGCGAACTGGATGCCGAAACCATCCTGCGCTACGTCGACATCGCCATGTACGAAGCCAAGGATGCCGGCAAGAGCGGCTACTGCTTCTTCGACCTCGGCATGATGATGAAGCGCCTGCAGCGCAAGCAGCTCGAGACCGACATGGTCGATGCCATCTCGCGCGGCGAATTCGAACTGCACTACCAGCCGATCGTCGACCCGCGCACCAATTCAGTGCGCAGCCTAGAAGCCCTGCTGCGCTGGAACCACAGCGAGCGCGGCATGATCTCGCCGCTGGAATTCATTCCCGCCGCGGAAGAAACCGGCCTGATCCTGCCGATCGGCGAGCACGTGCTGGAAATGGCCTGCAACGCGGCACGGCAATGGCCGGAAGAAATACGCATCTCCGTCAACCTGTCGCCGGTACAGTTTCGCGACCGCCAGCTTGCCAGCAAGGTGCTGGCGATCCTCGAGCGCACCGGCATGCAGCCCAAGCGGCTCGAACTGGAAATCACCGAGGCCGCCCTGCTGCACGAAAACGAGGAAAACCTGACCATACTCGACGAACTGCGCAAGACCGGCGTGCGCATCGTCATGGACGATTTCGGCACCGGATATTCCTCGCTGAACTATCTGCGCAGCTTCCCCTTCGACAAGATCAAGATCGACCGCTCCTATGTCAAGGATCTGGTGAAGGAGAACGGCAACTCCCTGACGATCGTCCAGGCGGTGCTGGCGCTGGCCGCCGGGCTCAGCCTGTCGACAACCGCAGAAGGCGTCGAAACCCAGGAGCAGCTGGACATTCTCAACGCCGCGGGCTGCGACGAAATCCAGGGCTACTTCTTCTCCAAGCCCATGCCGGCGATCGACATCCCCGACCAGATCACGAAGATCGGCCTGAAGCGCAAGATGGCCGCGTAAGCGCGGTCATTTCCCTTCGCCGGAGGCCTTCGCCTTTTCGGCGTCCTTCACCGCTTCTGCCAGCGCCACGATCCCGTGCGTCCCGGCCGGCCAGCCGGCATAATGCATCACGTGGATCACGACTTCGCGCAATTGCTCGGGCGTGAACCCGAGTTTCAAAGCCGCCGCGAAATGCGGCTTCATACCTTCCTGCTGGTTGGTTGCGATCAGCGTCGCAAGCGTGATCAGCTCGCGGTCGCGTAGTTCGAGGCCGGGACGCGACCAGATCTCGCCGAACAGATGCTCGACCGACAGCTTCCAGAACTCGCGGTCGGCAGCGCCGATGCGCGGCAGGGGATCGTCCCCCCAACCCAGTTCGCTGATGATCTCCGAGCCGCGCTCGAATTTGTCGCTTTCCCCGCTCATCGCATCCTCCGCACGTCAAAACATCAATCGACGGCAAACTCGGCGCATACATCGGCCAGCGCCGGCATGACCTCCGCCGCGAACAGGTCGATGGACCGCGTCATCTCCGCCAGCGTCTGATCTCCGAAGGCGATCTGCACCACGCAGTAATTGCATTGCGCGGTAGTGAGCTGGTCGCGCAGGAAATTCGCCACCGTCTCCGGAGACCCCGCGATGCCCTTGCCCTGCCCGTGCAGAACGTCCCAGGTATCGGGGCGCGGATGGTTCATCATCCGTCCCAGCTTGCGGAACAGGTGGGTGAAGCCGGCATGCCAGTGCGGATAGGCGCGCCGCGCAATCGCCAGCCCCTCCTCGTCGGTCGGCGCGACCACGACGAACCGCCCGAGGCCCATCAGCGGCAGCGGTTTCCCGCCCTGTTCGCGCGACCAGATCGAGCGGAACACCTCGTTGCACTCGCGCGCCTCGTAATCCATGTCGAGATTGATCGTCGCCCAGCCGTTACGGGCCGCCCGATCGGCGCTCTCCACCGTATGGACCCCGTACCACACCGGCGGATAGGGCTTCTGGTACGTTAGAACCTTCAGCACCGGCTCCTTGTATGGCTCTTCCAGATGCGGGTTCGGCATCACGCCGGTTTCCAGCGCATGCAGCACCCGCGGCAGCAGTTCCTGATAGGTGGTCTCGCGCACCTCCGGATCGACGCCGAAATAGGCCAGTTCTGTCGGAGAAGACCCGCGCCCGAAGCCGATATCGAGCCGCCCGCGCGACAGCTGGTCGACCATGGCGATTTCTTCGGCCAGCCGCATCGGATGGTAGATCGGCAGCGCATAGACCATCGGCCCGAAGCGCAGTCTTTTGGTGCGCTGGGAGGCCGCCGCCAGCATCACATTGGGAGACGGCGCCATGCCCAGCGTCGTGGCGTGATGTTCGGCGACATGCCAGGAGTGAAACCCGTGCCTGTCGTAGAGTTCAAGCAGCTTCAGCCGCTCCTCCATGAAATCGGCCACCGGCAGGTGGTCGTTGTCCATGTGGTCGAATACGCCGAAATGCATTGTGCCTCCCCAATCTTTGGGGGCAAATTGGCATCCCCGAACCGATTGGGCAAGGGCTGCCCGTTGCCGCACAGCTTCCATTCGCCGCTCCCTGCCCACTGCTCTTGGACCCGGTTACCGAACGCGCTAATATCGCCGCAAATCAGAAATCGAACGAGAGGAAGCCGCTCCATGGCCTTCACAGTCCACAAATTGCATCCGCATATCGGCGCGGAGATCCGCGGTATCGACATTTCGCTACCGCTCGATCAGGAGATGATGGCCGCGATGCGCCAGGCATGGCTGGATCATTCCGTGCTGGTCTGGCGTGGGCAGGAACTGGACAAGGACCAGCAGCGCCGCTTCGTCAGCTATTGGGGGCCGCTGGGCGGACGCGCCAGCCGCCTGCCCGCGAAGAATCCGAACCGCGAACCGGGGCCGGACTACCAGTCCGAGGAAATGCTGATTTCCAACATACGCAAGGACGGCAAGCCGATCGGCGTGCTGCCGGACGGCGAGCTGTGGTTCCACCATGACATGTGCTACGCCGAGGAGCCGAACCGCGCCAGCTTCCTCTTTTGTATCGAAACGCCCTCCACCGGCGGCAACACCAAGTTCGCTGACATGTACCAGGCCTACGAGAACCTGCCGCAGAAGCTGAAAGAGCGCATCCACGGCCGCCGGGTGCTGCAGGTTTTCGACGCCATCCAGGATTCGCGCATCGACCTGTCCAGCCGCAGCCTCGACGAATTGATGCACTACTGGCAGCCGATGGTCGTGCGCCACCCGGAGACGGGCCGCCCGGCGATCTACGTCAACCGGCTGATGAGCCATGTCGTGGAAGGTCTCGACCAGGCCGAAAGCGATGCGCTGCTCGACGAACTCTACGAATATACCGAGGACCCTGCCCTCGTGTACGAGCATGTCTGGAAGCCCGGCGACCTGTTGATGTGGGACAACCTGTGCTCCATTCACGCCCGCACGGACTTCCCCGCGACTGAGCGCCGCCTCATGCGCCGCATGACCATCGCCGGCGAGCGTGTTATCCCGGCATGGGCCGACACGGCTGCAGCGCAATAGCGCCGGCGGCAATCGCGGCAAGAAAAGAATTCGGAGCACATCATGAGCAAATGTGACGCCGTCATCATCGGCGCCGGCCCGGCAGGCCTTGTCTGCGCCCTGCATCTGGCCAAGGCCGGCCTCACCGCGAAAGTTCTGGAAGCGGAAAGCGAAATCCCGCCGAACCTGCGCGGCTCGACCTTCCACCCCTCCTCTCTCGACCTGCTGGAAGAGGCCTTTGGCGCTGCGACCCCGCTGATCGAACAGGGAGTGGTCGCCCCGACCGTGCAATACCGCCGCCACGGCATCGGTCCCATCGCCGAATTCGACTTTGCCGACATAAAGGACGAGACCGTCCACGCCTTCCGCGTGCAGGCCGAGCAGTTCAAGCTCTGCTACATCCTGCGCGACATGCTGGCGGACTATCCCAATGTTGAGATCGTCTACAACGCAAGGGCCACCGCCGTGCGGCAGGACGACAATAGCGCCACCGTCACCATCAACGACGGCGAGAAGGAATTTACCGGCAAGTATGTTGTCGGCGCGGACGGCGCCAATTCCATCGTCCGCCGCACGCTCGACATTCCCTTCGACGGCTTCACCTGGTCGGAGCGGTTTCTGGTCGTCACCGTACCGTTCGATTTCAAGGCGGCGTTTCCGGGCTTGTCCTCGGTCAGCTATGTGGCCGACCCGCAGGAATGGTATTTCCTCCTGGAGATACCCGGCGGCAAATGGCGCGTCATGTTCCCCACCCGCGCCGAGGAGAAGGACGGGGATATCGTCACCGACCGGCGCGTGCAGGAGCGCCTGGCCCGCGTCTACGACAAGGGCTCGCCTTATGAAGTCGTGCACAGGACTCTCTACAACGTCCACCAGCGCGTGGCGGAAACCTATCGCGTCGGCCGGCTGATCATCACCGGCGATGCCGCCCATATCAACAACCCGCTCGGCGGCATGGGCATGAACGGCGGCATCCACGATTCCTTCAACCTCGCCGAAAAATTGATCCCGGTGCTGAAGGGCGAAGC
>JAPOIA010000117.1 GCA_029979185.1 Alphaproteobacteria bacterium
CGCCTAGCGCATCGACCAGAGCGTTGATGATCACCGACAGGGCAGGCGTGGTGCCACCCTCGCCACCCGCCTTGATGCCAAGCGGATTGGTCGGCGACAGCACTTCGACGATTTCGGATTTGAAAAACGGCATCGTATCTGCGCGCGCAATTCCGT
Source organism: Alphaproteobacteria bacterium (assembly GCA_029979185.1). Taxonomy (GTDB): domain Bacteria; phylum Pseudomonadota; class Alphaproteobacteria; order Rhizobiales; family Beijerinckiaceae; genus Terripilifer. The sequence goes on from JAPOIA010000117.1 coordinate 157, forward strand.
AATCCATGAAGGAACCCGCCAACGGCTGGCCGCTGGTTTCGTCAAGCGCGCACAGTTCCCAGATCGCCTGGCTGACGCCCTGCACGATCGCGCCATGTGTCTGGCCATGAACGATCAGCGGATTGATGCAGCGTCCGACATCGTCGACGCAACCATAATTGACGATGGTGAAATGACCGGTGTCCGGATCGACCTCCACCTCGCAGGCTGCACAGCCGTTGGGGAATACCGGTTCGTGCATTTCGTTGGTCGTGCTGGAGCAGACGCCGTCGGCCAGATCGTCCGGCAGTTTGTGGTTGAGCAATTCCTTTGCCAGCTCCTGCAAGGTAAAGGAATGATTGGTGCCTTCAGCTACCAGCTGGCCGTCGATCCATTGGATTGAACCTGCGTCGATCTTCAGGATGTGGGCCATGATCCTTCTGGCCTTGTCGAGCAAGGCCGTCGTACCCTTGGAAATAACCGTTCCTGCATGGCGCATGGAACGGCCCGAATGCGTACCACCGCCGGCCTTCACGATATTGGTATCGCCGAGGATAATGTGGATGTCCTCGAAGGGGATGTGCAGGAGGTCGGAAGCCACCTGCGCGAAGCTGGTTTCATGACCCTGGCCGGCCGGCTGCGTGCCGATGACCAGATCGACAATACCGCTCGGCTTTACCGTTATGTCGGCGTGTTCGGTCGGTGAGCCGATCGAAGATTCGACATAATGCGCTACTCCGAAACCCAGTAGTTTGCCGCGTTTTGCGGCGTCGCGTTTACGCTTGGCAAAGCCCTTCCGGTCGAACAGCGACAGGGCAAGGTCCAGCGACTTTTCATATTCGCCGCTGTCGTATTCCGCGCCCACCGCGTTGGTGTAGGGCATCTGTTTCGGTCGAACGAGATTCTTGCGGCGCAGCTTGATGGCGTCGATACCGATCTGCTTCGCCGCCTTCTCGACGAGCCGCTCGATGGCGTAGTTGACTTCCGGCCGCCCTGACGAACGGTAGGCCTGTGTCGGTGGCGTATTGGTGAAAACGGCCCGGGCGCGTAGTGTCGCTACCGGGATGTCGTATGTGCCCGTAATCAGGCCAGCGCCCTTTCCAAGCGGTGACAGCGATACGCAGCGGGCGCCGACGTTGGACACGTTGTCGGCGCGCATCGCCAGAAACTTGCCTGTCTTGTCGATGGCCAGTTCGACATGGGTGTGGAGATCGCGGCCCTGGTAGTCGCTGACGAAAGCCTCGTATCGGGTTGAAGCCCATTTGACGGGCCGGCCCAGCTTACGTGCCGCCCACAGCATCAGCCCATATTCCACATAGACCCGGTTCTTGGTGCCGAAATTACCGCCTACGTCGTAGGTCTGGACCCGCAGTTTTTCCGGATCGATGCCCAGCACCTCCGCGAGTTCGATACGCTGACGCACAGCGCCACCGCCGCCGACAACGATTTCGCTCATACCGGTCTTCGGATCGTGGGTCGCAAAGGCTGCGCGCGGCTCCATCGTCACCCCGGTTACCCGTGGAATGAAAATATCCATTTTCACGACATGGTCGGCCTTGGCGAAGGCCCTGTCGGTAGCTGCCACATCGCCGAAGGTCGTGTCCACAAGCACATTGTCCTGCGTTTCGTCCCAGACCGAGACTCCGTTCTTGCCGATGGCGTCCAGCTGATCGAGAGCGAAAGGCAATTCCTCATATTCCACCGTCACCGCCTCCGCCGCATCGGCTGCCTGCAGCGCAGTTTCCGCCACAACCATGGCGACTGCCTCGCCGACATGGCGGGCTTTGTCGGCTGGCAGAAGCATGTGCGGACCGATGAAGATCGGTGTATTGCCGGGACCGGTCAGCTTCATGTCGTATTTCGTTTTCGGCACCGGATTATGCGGAATGGCCGTGAACCCTTCGTACAGGCAGTCCTGCCCGGTGAATACGCCCAAAACGCCTGGCATCGACAACGCGGCCGCCTTGTCGATGCTCACAATCCGCGCATGCGGATAAGGTGACCTCACCATGGCAGCGTAAGCCTGACCTTTGGCTGAAAAGTCGTCGGTAAACCGTCCTTTGCCCTGTAGCAGGCGTTCGTCTTCCTTGCGGCGGACGGGTTGGCCGACGGATTTGAATTCGATATCGATGGGCTTGGTCATTCCCTGCCTGTCGTTTGTGCCGGATTCCGCAGAGGGAACCCTGTCGGTTGCCCGGCTACAGGAAGGCTTGTAAGAACGCAACCAGCCGGGGAGTCGCCCGTTATTAACGCGTTTCTCTCCCCTGTGCCAAGGTATTGGCGACAAATGGCCGGTTTCCCATTGCCAGCCAGTGCAACGGGCGACAAACGATGTAAACGCCCCGGGAGCGCTGGCAAGGCGGCCTGATACCGGAGACTCAGGTGCGCAACGATAGGGCGAGGGATAGAAAGGATTAACGGCCGGGAAATCCCGGCTATACTGAATTTCGGTGCGTGCATCCGGGAGGCTTGAGGCGGCTTCCCGTGCGCCGGAACAGGAGCGCTGCCGATCGTTCATGCCATGGCAATGGATGAACGGGCGCGCTCCGACCCACACATGAATTGGAGAAAAACCATGAGGAAGAGCAGAGGGCTTCTACTGGTTTCGGCGCTGGCCGCCGTTACCGTCACTGGCACATCAGCACAGGCCCAGTCGGCCGCGGATTTTTACAAGGAGAAGGGTTTAACCATCATGCTGGGCCACCCGCCCGGCGGTTCCTATGATCTCTACGCTCGCTTGGCTGCCGAATATCTGAAGAAATACATGCCCGGCAACAAGAACATCCTGATCCAGTACAAGCCTGGCGGTGGCGGTGTGATCGCGGTGAACTATTTCTACGCCAATGCGCCGCGGGACGGCTCGATGCTTGGCCTTTTCCCCGAATCCATCGCCCACAGCCAGCTGATGGAGCCGAAAATCGCTCGCTGGAAGGTCCAGGACATGACTTATATCGGGTCCTTTGCCTCTGTTGGATCGGCCATCGTCATCCGCTCCGGCGCAAAGGCAAAGTCCGTCGCAGACCTGAAGACCATCGAAGCGACAGCGGGCTGCACCAGCAAGGCGTCGCAAAGCTACCAGTTCCCCGCTGTCATGCGGGCGCTTGGCGGATACAAGATCAAGCTGATCTGCGGCTACAAGGGCTCTAAGGCCTTTGTGCTCGCCGCCGAACGGGGCGAGGTCGACATGGTTGCCTCCGCCTGGAACAACTGGCGGTCCTCTGGCAAGCACTATCTGACCAGTGGCAAGATGAAGGTCCTCGTCCAGACCGGCCTGAAACGCGACAAGGAACTCCCCGACGTTCCGTTGATGCAGGAAATCATCTCCAACCCGCAGGCCAAGAAGGTGATCGAGTTCGTTTCCTCGGGTGCTGCTGTCGGGCGTGCGCTGATCGTTCCGCCGGGCGTGCCGGCCGATCGCATTGCGCTGTTGCGCGGCGCGTTCGACAAGATGATCAAGGACAAGGACATGCTGGCGATGGCGGAAAAGCGCGGCGCGGTGATCGACCCGGCATCGGGCTCCGAATTGCAGGATATCATTGGAAAAATCCTGTCCGCCCCGAAGGAGATTGTTGCTGAGGCCGCCAAGGCGATGCATTAGGGACGCAGGGCGCGGACTGTCAAAATAATGGAGCGGCGCTTGTTCTCAGGCGCCGTTTCCTGTCATAAGGGCATTCATCCAACAGGGAGGAACAGCTGACGATGACCGTGGCAACGACACGCGATGGCGTGAAGATCGATTACGAAATGGTGGGTGACGCCAATGCCGCCAGGCGCATTGCATTGGTGCATTCCCTGGCAATGGACAAGGAATTCTGGCGTCCGGTCGCCGATCTGCTTGCGGCGGCCGGCGTCTGCTCATTGATCTACGACTGCCGCGGCCATGGCAAATCGGACAAGCCGGCCGGTCCCTATACGGCCGAACAATTCGCCGACGATCTCGCCGACCTGCTGAGGGGAGCTGGCTGGGACAAGGCCTGTGTCGCCGGCGCCTCCATGGGCGGCGTCGTATCGATTGCTTTCGGCCAGCAGTATCCGGACCGCGCCCAGGGCCTTGGCCTGTTCGACACCACCGCCTGGTATGGTGAGACCGCCCCGAAGGACTGGGCCGGCCGTGCTGAAACCGCGAAGAAGGAGGGCCTCGCCGGCCTCATCGCCTTCCAGAAGACGCGCTGGTTCTCCGACGCCTTCCGCGAGAACAACACCGCCATTGTCGACGCATGCATCGAGGTTTTCCTGCGCAACGAGGTTCCCGCCTATGCCGAGGCCTGCAACATGCTCGGCAGCGCCGACCTGCGCGCCGGACTGGCGGCCATGAAAATGCCGGTCCGCATCGCCGTCGGCGAGGAAGACTATGCAACGCCGGTCGCCATGTCGCAGGCCCTGCATGATGCGCTTCCCGGTTCCCCCATGAACGTCATCAAGAACGGCCGCCACCTGACGCCGCTGGAAGTACCGGAGGTGATCGCGGGCGAGCTGAAGGCGCTGATGGGGATATGATTTCAACCGTCCCGGCAATTTCTGTACAGCAGTCGGGATCGAGTGAAATTACTATGGCAAACGGCTCCGGATGACGTCCGGCGCCAGTAAAGCCGGAGAACCGGCGAGACATTTTTCATACAGGGAGAAAACAATGACAGGGTTCGATCCGAATACGTCCTTCAGCCTCAAGGATAAGGTCATCATCGTCACCGGCGGCGGCACCGGTATCGGCAAGGTATACAGCCAGCGCATGGCCGAGGGCGGCGCCAAGGTGGTGCTGGCCGATATCGCGGCCGAAGCGTCCGACAAACATGCCGCGGACATCCGCGCCGCCGGGCATCAGGCGATCTCCATACCGACCGATATTTCCGACGAGAAGGCGGTGCAGGAGATGGCCGACAAGGTCATCGCCGAATGGAGACGTATCGACGGCCTGGTCAACAATGCCTCGATGATGAGCGTGCTGGAACGCCGCGACTGGTGGAAGATCGACGTCGCCGAATGGGACCGGGTGATGGAAGTCAACTTGCGCGGCATTTTCGTCTGCTGCCGGGCGGTCTATCCGCATATGAAGGCGCAGGGCGGCGGGCGCATCGTCAACATCTCCTCGGGCCGGTTCTGGACCGGCAGCCCCAACCGCCTACATTATTCGACCTCCAAGGCAGGCGTGCTGGGCCTGACCCGCTCGCTCGCCAGCGAACTGGGCGACGACAACATCGGCGTCAATTCCATCACCCCGGGCTTTACGCTCAGCGAAACCCAGCTCGCGACCTCGTCGTCGAACTACGTTACGGGGCGCGACCAGGGCCGCTGCTTCAAGCGCCCGCAGACGCCGGACGATCTTGTCGGCGCCGTCATGTTCCTGCTGTCGGACGCCAGTTCCTTCATCACCGGACAGGCGCTGAATGTGGATGGCGGCCAAGCCTTTCACTAGCCGGACTTTCCACTAGCCGGGCTTTTCACCAGCAAAGCCTTCCGCTAGGCTGTCGAGAAAATCCGCATCCGCGCTGCATGCAGGGTGGGTGACGGAACGATCGAGCAGTATGGAGGAACCCCATGGCACAACCGGCTGACACTATCCGGCTGGAAGAATTGAACCGGGACCTTGGGCTCGGCGCAAGGGTGGGCGGGATTGATCTGGCAGGCAGCGACGTCGACACATATGCGGACGCTCTGCGGGACGCTTTTGCAAAATACGCCTGCATCGTCTTTACCGCGCCGGATCTTGCGCCCGACGATCAGGTCCGTGTAGCGCGGGTCTTCGGCAAGGCCGACGCGGATTTCGTCGGCAAGCCGAACGATCCGGGGAAGCTTGGCGCCGATGGCCGCCCCAAACGCGGCATCATGTTCATCTCCAACAAGAAGAAGGAAGACGGCGGCGTGATGGGCGAGCTGCCGGATGGCGAACTGCATTTCCATTCCGACGGGGCCCATCGCGCATCGCCCTATCGCGGCACGACGCTTTACTCGATTGAGATACCATCCACCGGCGGCGAGACAAGAATCGCCGATCTGCGTGCTGCCTATGACGATCTCCCGGACGACATGAAGCGCAGGCTGGAAGGGCTGAAGGCGCATAATATCTACGATACCCGCGCTACCTTGCGCGAACAGACCGACGAGAGTGACGACCGGTTATCGAATGCGATACATCCCCTCGTTCAGACCCATCCCGACACGGGCCGCAAGTCGCTTTACCTGAGCCGGTTGATGACCCGCAATATCGTCGGGATGGACAAGGCTGAAAGCGACGCATTGCTGGAAAAACTGTTCGCACATATCGAGCAGGACAAATACGTCTATGCTCACCCCTGGAAAGTCGGCGAACTGCTGATCTGGGACAATCGCAGCGTCAACCACGCACGCAACGACTTCCCGGCCAGCCAGACCCGGCACATGCGCCGGGTCACAATCTCCGAGCCCGATTAGGCGACTGCCCAACCGGACAGCAACATGGGAGAGACGGGATGATCGCCGAAGGGGGTGTTCGCATTGAGGAGCTGAAGCCTGGACTCGGCTTGGGTGCGCGCGTGCACGGGATTGATCTGGCTGCCGATGATATTGAGACCCATGCCGGTCTTCTGCGCGATGTTTTCGCCCGATTCGCCTGCCTTGTGTTTTCCTCGCCCGGCCTGGAGCCTAAAGATCAGGTTCGCCTGGCAGGCCTATTCGGCAAGGCCGATGCTGATCTGGTTCCAAAGCCGAACGATCCGGGGAAACGCGGCGCGGACGGATTGCCGAAGCGCGGTATCACCTTCATTTCGAACAAGAAGGACAAGACTGGCGACAATGTCGGATCCCTGCCTGATGGTGAACTGCAATTTCACGCGGACGGTGCGCACCGGCAATCGCCCTACAGGGCCACGGCGCTTTATTCATTGGAAATTCCGTCTACCGGCGGCGAGACGAAAATCGCTGACCTGCGCGCTGCCTACGACGATCTATCGCCTGCGATGAAAGAGCGGATCGAAGGTCTGCAGGTACACAATGTCTATGATACGCGCGCCACGCGGCGTGAACAGACCGACGAAACCGACGACAGGCTGTCGAATGCCGTTCATCCGATTGTCCGCATCCATCCCGGCACCGGCCGCAAGTCGCTGTATCTCAGCCGTCTCATGACACGCAAGATCGTTGGCATGGATTGCGCCGAAAGCGATGAGCTGCTGGAACAACTTTTCGGGCATATCGAGCAGGACAAATACATCTACGCTCATCCCTGGAAAGTAGGCGAACTGCTGATCTGGGACAACCGCAGCGTCAATCACGCACGCAATGATTTTCCCGCGAACGAAACCCGGCACATGAGGAGGGTAACTGTGTCGGAGCCGTAAAAAACCCTCATGACATACTGTGGAGGCAAACATGGTTTTCAGGGCGATTGGAGTTGCGGCAACGATTGCCGCGTGTGGGGCTGGCATGTGTGCCGGCGCTGCAACGGCGGATGATTTCTACAAGGGCAAAACAATCACGCTCACCATAGCAGCAGGTCCGGGCGGTGGCTTCGATACTATAGCCCGCACATTGGCGGAGTATCTTGGGCGGCATATTCCCGGCAAGCCTTCAATCCAGCCGCAAAACCGGCCCGGTGCCGGAGGTCGCGTCGCAGCTAACTGGTTCTATAATCTTGCCACAAAGGACGGCACGCAAGTGGCGATGCTTGGCCCCTGGTCGGCGTTCGAGCCGTTTTGGGATGTTCCGGGTGTCAAATTCGATCCGCCGAAATTCAACTGGCTGGTCAGTGCCAATCGCGAAACATCCAGCTGCCTGTTTTCGAAAAAGAGCGGCATCAAGACTTTCGCCGATATGAAGAAACCGAATATCCGCACTGGTTCCTATGGTCCGACGTCGGCACAGACGCAAGATGTCTACGCAATGAACGCATTGCTCGGTACCAAAATTAAGGTTGTGCACGGCTACAAGGGGACAAAGGACACGATGCTTGCGGTCGAACGCGGCGAATTGGAAGGTACCTGCGGCATCTGGGCGTCCAGCGCGATGTCGGCATATAGCGGTCCGATCAAGAGCGGTGCTGTCCGCGTCGTTGTGCAATTGGGAATGAGCGATCATCCCGATTTCAAGGGTATCGAGAACCCGGTAAAATCTGTCACCAACCAGGACGATCGCGCGGCGCTTGCGCTGATCTTCGGCCAGCTGGAAATCGCCCGCCCCTTTGCTCTGCCACCCGGAACGCCGGCTGACCGCGTTGCGATCATGCGCAAGGCTTTCTGGGATACCCTGCACGACAAGGATTTGAGTGCCGCTGCCAGGAAGCAAGGTCTGGATTTCCGTCCACTCGAGGGTGAAAAGGTGCAAGCCTATATCGGCGGGCTTTTCAGGACCCCAAAGGCGATCTCGCAACGCGCCAAGAAAATTCTGGGATACAAATAAACCAGGATCATGAAGCCCGGCATGCCGATCATGCCGGGTCCAACAAGCCAGAGGAATTTCTTGTGGAGCTGCAGGCGGCCAGGCAGTCGTATTAATTGCTGCTGTCGAT
>JAPOIA010000118.1 GCA_029979185.1 Alphaproteobacteria bacterium
GAGAATGCGTTGCTTCTCGGCGAGCTTGAGCGCCATGTGCGCCGCCACCGTGTCGGCGAGCCGGCCGGCCTCGTCGATGCCCGACAGCGAGGTCAGGATCTCGGGCGGCACCTTCTTGTTCAGCTTCACATAGTTTTCGAACTCGGAAACGACCGAACGGGCAAGAGCCTGCACTTCGACCGTGGAGCCTTCGTCCTCGGCAATGATCTTGGCATCCGCTTCCAGATACTCGTCGTTGGCGTTGTAGCGGCGAACCTTGGCGCGCGCCAAACCTTCGACCAGAACCTTGACGGTGCCATCGGGCAGTTTCAGCAACTGCAATACGGAGGCCACGGTGCCATTGACGAAAATATCGCCCGTCTTGGGATCATCGTCGGCAGCGTTCTTCTGGGTCGCCAGCAAGATGAAGCGCTCGGATTGCATGACTTCTTCGAGCGCCTTGATCGACTTTTCGCGGCCCACGAACAGCGGCACGATCATGTGGGGGAACACAACGATGTCACGCAGAGGCAAAACCGGATATGCCTCGATGACGCCGGGTTGTGCGGGGACGCGTTTTTCTGTGCTCATTATCTTTTCCTGTTCATCTTAGCCGCAACAACCGCCAAATGGCCGGAGGTACGGCGGACGCAGCACTCCCATATGAACAGATTCGCAACCCGATTGGGACCGGTCTGTTCGAGAAGCTGCGTTTTTCCCGGACCTTTTTCTAAAGCACCCGGGCAATCGCCGGCAGGCATCCGTCGGGATAGTCCTGCCAGCAGTGGCTGATCAAGAAATGGCGTGCTGGCAAGCGAATTTCAAGCGTTGCATTTCAGCGATATACGGCCACCGCACCGCACGGCCATTCCCTCGGCGGGACGGCACGCGGCATCCGGCGCAAGCAAACACCGGGGCTGCCCCTCGCCTGTGGACATTAAAATGCGAGACGCCAGACTGCGAACGGGATCAGGCGCTGGCGCCGGATTTTTCCTGCCGCTCGGCATAGATGTACAGCGGGCGGGCCTTGCCCTCGACCACTTCGGGACCGATCACCACCTGCTCGACACCCTCAAGTCCGGGCAGATCGAACATGGTCTCCAAAAGAATGCCTTCCATGATCGACCGCAGGCCGCGGGCGCCGGTTTTCCGCTCGATCGCCTTGCGGGCAATGCCGTTGAGAGCCTCTTCCTGGAAGGTCAGCTCGACATTTTCCATCTCGAACAGACGCTGGTACTGTTTGACGAGCGCGTTCTTCGGATCGACCAGAATGGTCTTGAGCGCTTCCTCATCGAGGTCTTCAAGGGTCGCGATGACCGGCAGACGACCGACGAATTCGGGAATGAGGCCGAATTTCAGGAGATCTTCCGGCTCGACCTGGCTGAACAGTTCGCCGGTCTTGCGATCGTCGGGCGCCTGAACGGTCGCGCCGAAACCGATAGACGTCTGCACGCCGCGATGAGAGATGATCTTGTCCAGTCCGGCAAACGCGCCGCCGCAGATGAACAGGATATTGGTAGTGTCAACCTGCAGGAATTCCTGCTGAGGATGCTTGCGGCCGCCCTGCGGGGGTACGCTGGCAACCGTGCCTTCCATGATCTTCAACAGCGCCTGCTGGACGCCCTCGCCCGACACGTCGCGGGTGATGGAAGGATTGTCAGACTTGCGCGAAATCTTGTCGATTTCGTCGATATAAACGATACCGCGCTGCGCCCGTTCTACATTGTAGTCGGAGGCCTGCAACAGCTTCAGGATGATGTTTTCGACGTCTTCGCCGACATAACCGGCTTCGGTCAGGGTGGTCGCGTCCGCCATCGTGAACGGCACATCGAGAATGCGCGCCAGGGTCTGCGCCAGCAGGGTCTTGCCGGTACCCGTCGGCCCGATAAGCAGGATGTTGGACTTCGCCAGTTCGACATCGGAGTGCTTGGATGTGTGGTTGAGGCGCTTGTAGTGATTGTGCACCGCCACGGACAGGACGCGCTTGGCGGGGTTCTGGCCGATCACATAGTCGTCCAGAACCTTGCAGATTTCACGCGGCGTCGGAATACCGTCACGGCTCTTCACCAGCGAGGATTTGCTCTCCTCACGGATGATATCCATACACAATTCAACACACTCGTCGCAGATAAACACCGTCGGGCCGGCGATCAGTTTGCGGACTTCGTGCTGGCTCTTTCCGCAAAACGAGCAGTAAAGGGTGTTCTTGGATTCGCCTTCGGCTCTCGGCATTTCATTCTCCGTCCGGGACCTTAATTCCAAATCTTATCCGGAATCACGTCATTATTCAAAATATAGGTACGTCTCCTAACAAATAGTAGCCAAGTGTCAGGAAAGATCGCCCAGAAACCCCTGAGGCATCCACTAAACGGAAACCAGTAGCGCGATGCAACCACGCCGGGATCAACAAATCAAGCGTGAGGGAATCTGTTGCCTAACGCCAAGCCACTGGTTTGCCGGGCTATTCGTTACCTGGAAATAAGCCTGCCTGACGCCGGCTACAATAGTTGCGGCCACCAATGACATGGCAGCGCATTGTCATAAAATTGTAATCGCCTGATTCAATGGCGTTGTGCGTTGTAGCGGTAACGCGGCGCTGTTCGAAGAGAGCGCAAACCTCGCGAACCTGCTGTTGGCGGTGCGAGGCGAAGATCTCGCGCCGCGGCTATTTACCAAATATAAACTTTTGCCGCGGCGCTCGCTGCCCCCGATCCCTGCTCAAGCTTTCTCCGGCTCGGTCGGGCGCTTGTCCAGCACCCTGTCAACAATGCCGAACTCCCGCGCTTCCTCGGCAGTCATGAAATGATCGCGATCCAGCGTCCGCTCAATCGTGTCATAGTCGCGCCCGGTGTGGTGGACGTAGATCTCGTTCAGGCGGCGCTTGATCTTGAGAATATCTTCCGCATGGCGCTGAATATCGGAAGCCTGGCCCTGGAAACCGCCGGATGGCTGATGCACCATGACGCGGGCGTTCGGCAGACAGAAGCGCATGTCCTTCTCGCCGGCGCACAGCAGCAGCGAGCCCATGGATGCGGCCTGGCCGATGCACAGGGTAGAGACCTTCGGGCGGATGAACTGCATCGTATCGTAGATCGACAAGCCAGCAGTGACGACGCCGCCCGGCGAGTTGATATAGAGATAAATGTCCTTCTTCGGATTGTCGGCTTCCAGATACAGAAGCTGGGCGACCACAAGCGTCGCCATCTGGTCTTCCACCGGACCGGCCATGAAGATGATCCGCTCCTTCAGCAGACGCGAAAAGATGTCATAGCGGTAGGAGCCACGCGACGTCACTTCCTCGACGCTGGGGATGACAAAAGAGTTATAGATATCGATCGGATCGCGCATGAAAAGGTTCCTGTCGTAGTGCGGAATCTAGGGGGGAGGCATCCAAAGACGTCCCCGGGAGAATCACTTCGGATACCAGAACATAGAACACGGTAACGAAAAGTGTACGCCGTTTTTGGCGAAAATGCCGTTATGAGCGGCAATTCCAGGGCCATGGTTGAAACACTGCAAATCACGTCAAATACGAAAACGCCGGGCCTGTTGCAGCCCGGCGCTCCGTAAAACAATTCAATCAGCCTGAGGCTGATCTGTCCTAGCTGGCCGGAGCCGCAGGGGTCTCTGCATCGTCGAACTTCAGCAGCTCCTCGCGGGAAACAGGCTTGTCGGTCACCTTTGCGCCGGCGACGATGACATCGACCACCTTTTCCTCGTAGAGCGGCGCACGTACCTGCGCGATCGCCTCCTCGTTCTTGCGGAAATAGTCCCAGGCAGCCTGTTCCTGACCGGGGAACTGACGGCTGATTTCGCGGACCCGCTCCACAACCGCTGCGGTCAATTCCTGCTCGCTGACCTCGACTTTCGAGTCTTCGCCGATCTGGGCGAGGATCAGTCCGAGGCGGACGCGGCGCTCGGCAATCGTGCTGAACTCCTTGCGGGCAGCCTCTTCATCGGCGAAGCCGGCCTGCTCGAGGGTCTGGTTGGCCTGCTTGCGCTCCTGCTCGGCCTGGTTCCAGATGCCGTTGAACTCATGCTCGACAAGGCTCGTCGGCAGTTCGAAGGCATATGACTTGTCCAGCTTGTCCAGCAACACGCGCTTCATCTTCTGGCGAGAAGCATTGTCGTACTGGCGCTGGATGTCGGCGCGGATCGTGGTCTTCAGTTCGTCCATTGTCTGCACGCCAAACTTCTTGGCGAATTCGTCGTCGAGGGTCACCTCGCCCGGCGCTTCCAGCTTCTTGGCGGTCACATCGAAAACGGCTGCCTTGCCGGCCAGATTGGGGGCCTGGTATTCATCCGGGAACGTCACGTTCAGCTGGCGCGATTCTCCGGCCTTGATACCCTTCAACTGTTCTTCAAACCCGGGGATGAACGTGCCCGAGCCGAGCAGGACTTCCATGTCGGTGCCGGTGCCGCCCTCGAAGGCGACGTCATCGATCTTGCCGGCGAAATCGATAGTGACCTTGTCGCCATCGGCAGCCTCGCCGTCCTTCTCGACATAGGGGCGAGCATTGTCGACCAGGCTCTTCAGCGCGTCATCCACTTCGGAATCGGGAACGCTCAGGGTCTGACGCTCGAGTTCGATGCCGCCGAAGGGCTGGACCTCGATTTTCGGCATGACTTCCAGATTGATGGTGAAAGCCAGGTCGCCTTCCGCTGCGATAGCCTTTTCAACGCCGGCATCGCCGCCATCCACGTCGATCTTCGGCTCAGCCGCCAGTTTCAGGCTGTTGTCTTCGATGATCTTCTGGTTGGCCTCGTTCACGGCCTTCTGGACCACATCGGCCATGACCTGTTTGCCATAGACCTTCTTCAGGTGCGACATCGGCACTTTTCCGGCGCGGAACCCGCGAATCTGGACCTTGTCCTTCATCTCGTTGAGTTCAGCGTCGAGCCGCTTGGAGAGATCCTCAACCGGCAGCACGACCTTGAACGCGCGCTTGAGACCTTCAGACAATGTTTCAGTGACCTGCATATCCGTACCCTTGAATAACCTGTTGGCTGCGGAAACTCCGCAACATGTATGAAAGACCCATCCCTGCCCGGCGCTTCCGTCCCGGATCGGCCCGCTGATTCCGCTTGGCCGGCCGCATGTCCAAGGCCCTCCCGGGACAAACATCCGGTCGATCTATAATGCCCTAACCCGATGCGCAACCGCCGGGCTTATAGTACCTGTCCCGGCTGCCGCCAGGACCAGATGGTGCGGGCGGAGGGAGTCGAACCCCCACGCCTTTCGGCGCTGGAACCTAAATCCAGTGCGTCTACCAGTTCCGCCACGCCCGCACATTCACAAAGAGCGCCTTCCCAGAAGAACGCATTTGCGATCCGCAACGGTCATGTTTCCATGTGTCCATTGCCGGCAATCGCACAAAAGCATCCGGCCCAAAGGCCACCCCGAGAGGCATCATTCGGCGCGGTGCTATAGCACGCCATACGCAAGATGCGAGCGGAAAATCGAAACAAAGGCAAAAAACCGGGATTTCGGCGGCGCTGTCGACAGCAATATCAGCGTGCGGAGAGGCCCGCGACTACCTCGAATCCCATTTTCGGCATTTTATATCTCAATCGACAATTTGATCGAACGCGCTCAATCATATAACAATACGTGCACTGTCGCCCAAAATCTAAAGAACAGCCTGTAATGTCTGGAAGAAACCAACCAGAGGAAGGAATCGAGATGACCAACCTGAAAAAATCCGGAATCGCAGCGCTTGGGGCCGTTTTGGGAGCGATTGGCCTGGCAGGCGGGAGCGGAGCGGTATCCGCCGCGGACTTCTACAAGGACAAGACGTTGACCATTCTGCTGGGCCATACGCCCGGCGGTTCCTACGATCTCTACGCCCAGCTCGCCGCACGGCACATGGGCCAATATATCCCCGGCAAGCCAAACATCATCGTCCAGCACCGGCCGGGCGGCGGCGGCGGCAAGGCCGGCGTCTACTTCTTTTCCAAGGCGCCGCGCGACGGAACCATGCTTGCCCTCCTGCCGTAGACCATGGCCCATACGCAGCTGCTCGATCCCAAGCGCGGCCGCTGGGACATGGGCAAGGTGAACTACATCGGCTCGTTCGCCTATGCCAATCCCGCTTTCGGCGTGCGCAAGGAAACGGGAATCGCCACGCCTGACGAATTGACCAAGAAATCCATCAATGTCGGGTGCACCGGCCGCACCTCGCAGAGCTCGCAGATGCCGGCCGTCATCAAGAACATGACCCCGGCGAAGTTCAACATGATCTGCGGTTATCGCGGTTCCGGCCCGTTCATGCTGGCGCTGGAGCGCGGCGAAGTCGACGCCATCTTCATGAACTGGGCGACCTGGAAAGCCAAGCGGATGGACGACATCAAGTCCGGCAAGTACAGGATCCTGATGCAGGCAGGCCTGAAGCGCTCGCCTGACCTGAAGGACGTACCGCTGGTTCAGGAAACCAAACTCGGGGACGAGAAGTTCAAGAAAGTGATGACCTTCATGGCCGGCGGCGCACCGATCGGCCGGGCCCTGTTTGGCGCACCCGGCATGCCGAAGGACCGGGTGGAAATCCTGCGTGCGGCCTTCGACAAGATGGTCAAGGACAAGGCCTTCCTGGAAGACGCAGCCAAGCGCAAGGGCCTTATCGATCCGGTCTCGGGCGCGGAGCTGGACAAGTACAACCAGGAAATACTCAAAACGCCGAAGGACATCGTCGAAGCGGCCGCCAAGGGCTTCGGCGGCTACAAGAAGGCCTGCAAGAACTGCGGCGGCAAGAAAAAGTAAGGCGCTGGAAGTTGCAATACACCGCGCCAGCCGAAATTCCGCTGGCGCGGTTTTTCTGTTGTCAGAACACTCATCAACATTTGAAGCCGCCGGCAAGAGCGGTTCAGGCTCTTCGATCGGGAACGGGTCGCGAGGCAACAACAAGACGTTCCACATTCCGGACGGGGCACCATGGTTTTCGAACAGGCACTTCACGCGTTTTTCAATCTGCTTGATCCGCTGCGCTTCGCATTTGTCGTGCTGGGCGTGTTCATCGGCCTGTTCGTCGGGGTTGTGCCCGGCATTGGCGGGCTGGTCGGGCTGGCGCTGGTTCTACCGTTCACCTTCGCAATGGATCCACACACCGCGCTGGGCTTCCTCGTCGGCCTGTCAGCGGTGACGGTTACCTCGGACACCATCCCCGCCGTGCTGTTCGGCGTGCCAGGCACGGTTGGGTCGGCTGCCACGGTTCTCGACGGACACCCAATGGCAAAACGCGGCGAGGCCGGGCGCGCCTTCGGCGCAGCCTTCACGGCTTCGGTCTGCGGCGGTCTGTTTGGCGCAATCCTGCTGGCGGTATCCATTCCGGTGCTACGCCCGTTCATGCTGGCCGTCGGTACGCCGGAACTGCTGGCTGTCTGCGCGCTCGGCCTGACGCTTGTCGCCGCTCTCAGCCAAGGCGCCATCCTGAAGGGCATCGCTGCGGCCTGCCTCGGCATCATGATTTCGGCCATCGGCGATGAACCGCAAACCGGGGAAATGCGCTGGGCCGGCGACAGCTACTATCTCTTCGAAGGACTACCGCTGGTACCGCTGGCGCTGGGCCTGTTCGCCATTCCCGAAATGATGGACCTTGCAATCTCGCGCCTCAGCGTGGCCCGCACCGAAATCAAGCATGATCGCTGGCAACAGCTGCAGGGCGTCAAAGACGTATTTCGCAACTGGTATCTGGTCATCAAGTGCTCGGCCATCGGCTCGCTGCTTGGCTCCATACCGGGCATCGGCGCGTCCATCATCGACTGGATTGCCTATGGCTATGCGGCGCGCACCCTGCCCGGCGCTGCAGAGAGTTTCGGCAAGGGCGACGTTCGCGGCGTCATTGCGTCGGAAAGCTCCAACAACGCGAAAGAAGGTGGCGCGCTTGTGCCGACGCTGGCCTTCGGCGTGCCGGGCTCGGCCTCCATGGCGCTGCTGCTCGGCGCCTTCATGATGCATGGCATCACACCCGGCCCGAAGCTGCTGACGACGCAGCTCGATGTCACCTTCACAATGATCTGGAGTGTGGCGATCGCCAATATTGTCGGTGCCGGCCTGTGCTTTGCCTTCGCCGGCCAGTTCGCGAAACTGGCGCTGGTACGCGCCGGCATTCTTGTGCCTATCGTGCTGGCGGTAACGGCTGTCGGCGCGTATCAGGGTTCGCGGACCTGCTGGATCTGGCCGTCCCTGCCGTAGATGTGGCTGAGGTTCTGGTGATCCTTATTCATTTTCTATTGATTAATTATCGACTGATTGATTTCTGAAAGTGCGCTTTTGTTTTGGCGGGACCTATCGGTGTCCTGGAATTGGGTTTGGGGTCGGGAGACCTGTGGTCCGGCGAATCCCCTATGGCCCTAAAAGCTCAGTGGGGACAGCACCTGCCTCGACATCGTCTTGTTGTTGTCGGCTCCTTGGTGGACTTGGCTTGTTTCAATAGAGTGCTTGTCGAATTGCTGGATGTCACTCTGCCTGTAAGTTGACTGGGGATCGACGAGTTCCTGCTCTCCTCTGACGTAATTGGTTTGAAGTTCGAAGAGCTGCTCCGTCGGGTTCTTCGAGAGGTTCC
>JAPOIA010000119.1:0-8242 GCA_029979185.1 Alphaproteobacteria bacterium
TGGAGCGGATATCCGGGGTCTGTATGCATGATAGAATGTTCCTGCACATTCGACCGGTCGCCGATACTGATATGATCCCTGTCGCCGCGCAAGGTACATCCGAACCAGATGCTGACGTCCTCCCCCAGCGTAACCTGACCGATGACATTGGCATCGGGCGCCACCCAGCAGTCGCCGCTTTCCGGGAGCACCGGCTTGATTCCATCGATCTCGTACAACGGCATAGGGCGTCTCCTGTATTGCGGCGTCGCGGCAAGGTGTTGCGCAGAAGCATTCTGCGCTGGACAAGGCTGCGAACCTTTATTGCCATCGAACCGCGGCTGGCAGCCCGTCGAAAAATAACGCAGCGTTAGCGGCAAAAAACCGGTATCGATAATTTCGCATGACGGCGAAATGATTCGCCAGCAATTTCTCTGAACTGCGACTGCTGTACATGGACTGCTGTACATGCGATCACGCCTGACAATAGCCGCCGCCATCCTGGCAACCGTTTCGGTTCTGGCCGCGGCAGCCGTTTGGCTGATGATACCCGGCGAACGCGACAACCGGCCCGTTATCGCCTATCTCAACGAAACAAGGCTGACGATACCCTACGATTACTTCCGTTTCGAGCACGCCCGCCTTGGCGGAAGTCTCTCCGAAATCGACCTTGCCGCGGATGCAAGGACATTCCGCCCGGCTCGCCTGCAAGGCAGGTTCAAGCCGTCTGCAGCGGACCCGATGGCGCAAACTCGGTTCCTTACCTTGATACCGAGTGCCGGCAACATCAGTCCGGCGGAACGAACAACACGCCTTTACACGCGCTTTCTGCAGCCCGACGGCTGGAGCCATCCCGGTGGCTGATCATGCGGCGTTTTAAGAATGGCAGCCCTTATCAAAAGGAAGATCTCTACATGGCGCCGCCGGAAGGCCGGCGCTTCGCCGCTCGCTGTCCGCAACCGCGCAAGACACCGGACGGGCTGACCGACATCTGCATGGCCGAATTCCGGATCGAGGGCATCGACGTGCGCCTGCGGTTTGCAGCAGACCTTCTGTCCGACTGGGAACGGTTGCTTCAGGGCACGCAGGGGCTGATCAGGAGTTTTCGCCGCTAGCAGCGTCCTCAGGCAACCAGGCCTATACGCGGCGAGCCAAGTAGTTCCAGAAAACTCTGCTGCCAATGACGGGCATCATATGCGCGGATGGTCTTCAGCAACGCTGCCTGTCGCTCGACCCGCTCTTCCAGCGGCATGGTGATCGCCCGTTGCATGGCTTCCGCCATCTGCTCGACATTGTAGGGATTGACGATCAATGCTTCCTGCATCTGTTCGGCAGCGCCGACAAATTCGGACAGGATCAGAACGCCGGGATTATCATCGTCCTGCGCCGCCACATATTCCTTGGCGACCAGATTCATGCCATCGCGCAGCGGCGTTACCAGCCCGACCTGCGAGCCGCGGAACAGCGCCGCCAGAATATCGCGCGGCACCGATCGGTTCATGTAGCGCACCGGCGTCCAGTCGAAGTCAGCGAAGGTCCCGTTGATTTTTCCGGATAGCGCCTCCAGCTCTTCCTTGATGTCTATATAGGCCTCAACCTGTTCGCGACTCGGCGAGGCGATCTGCATGAGGCTGACCCGCTTGATATTATCGGGATATTTTTCCAGCAGCCGCGAAAAGGCTTTGAGCCGCGACGGGAGCCCTTTCGTATAGTCCAGGCGTTCAACGCCGATGATATGGGTCCGCGCGATCAGGCGCCGTTGCAGGAAGGCAATCTGCTCGTCCGCCTGTTCGGTGCGCGACATGTCGCGAAAATTTTCGACATTGATACCGATGGGAAAACACTGGGCTGTGGTCCGCTTGCCATAGGCAGCAATGGCGCCGCCGTTCGACCACTGTCCTTTCAGTTGATCGACAATGTAATGGCGGAAATTGGTCAGATCCCCCTTGGTCTGAAAACCGATCAGGTCGAAATCCATAAGGCAGCTGACGAGCCACTCATGTTGCGGCGCGGCAGCAAGAATATCCGGCGGCGGAAACGGAATATGCAGGAAGAAACCGATGCGCTGCCTGAAACCGCGTTTACGCAGTTCCGCAGCCAGCGGTATCAGGTGGTAGTCGTGCACCCAGATGATGTCGTCGTCCTTGAGAAACGGTTTGAGCGCATCGGCAAACTTTGAGTTTACCCGCTTGTACCCGCGCAGGTATTGCTCCTCGAAATGCTCCAGATCGAGGCGGTAGTGAAAGACCGGCCATAACACCGCATTGGAATAGCCGGCGTAAAACTCGTCATAGTCCTTGACCGTCATTGGCAGCGTGACGGTGGTGATATCGCCGCTGGTCGTGACATTCGGCGCAACGCGCGTGCCCTGCTTGACCACATTGCCGTCCCAGCCGAACCACAGGCCGCCACGGGCGGCCAGCGCATCGCCAAGCCCTACCGCGAGTCCGTCGGCCTGCGATGGATTCGACAGATCCGCGACGCGGTTCGAGACGACAACCAGCCTGCTCATAAGACGGTCTCCCATGGCCTGGAGAGGCGCATCGCGCCATTGATTATGCCGACCATCGAATAGGTCTGCGGAAAGTTGCCCCACAATTCGCCGGTCAAAAAATCGGTGTCCTCCGACAGCAAGCCAAGGTGATTGCGGCTTGCCAGCAGCGCTTCGAAAATCTCGCGCGCCTCGTCCTTGCGGCCAATCCGGGCCAATGCATCGAGCCGCCAGAAGGCGCAGATGTTGAAGGCGGTTTCCGGCCGGCCGAAATCGTCCGGTGCTTCGTAGCGCATCATGTGCGGACCTCGCCCGAGCGCCTTGTCGAGCGCCTCCACAGTCTTGACGAACCGCGCATCCTTGGGGTCGATCATGCCCACTTCCGCCATCAGCAATACGCTGGCGTCAAGCATGTTGCCGCCAAACGAATCCGCAAACGCCTGCCGTTCCTCGGACCATGCTTCGCGCAGGATGGTTTCCTTGATCTCATCCGCCCTTTCGCGCCATAGGCGCACCCGGTTCGTGCGTCCCACATGTTGCGCAATATGCGAGAGGCGGTCATATGCCGCCCAGCACATCAGGGACGATGATGTGTGAACGCTGGCGCGCGAACGAAGTTCCCACATACCCGCATCCGGCTTGTTGTAGAGCGCGTAGGCGCGTTCCCCTGCCCGTTCCAGCCGCTCGAAGTCGTGCACATCGGCTGTCATCAGAAGCCGGCGGTCGTAAAAAGCCTGCGCTGCGCCGAGGATGACATTGCCATACACATCGTGCTGGAAATGCTCATGCGCCTGATTGCCGATCCGTACCGGCCCCATTCCACGATAGCCGGACAGGTGCACCGCCATATCTTCCGTCAGCGCCCGTTCAAGACCGACACCGAAAACCGGCTGCAGATGATCGCTGTTGCCGTTGCTGACCATGACATTCATTAGCCAGCGGAAGTAGTTTTCCATGGTGCGCACCGCGCCGAGCGAATTCAGCGCGCGAACCACGAAAAACGCATCGCGCAACCAGCAGAAGCGATAGTCCCAGTTGCGGCCGCTGTTTGGCGCTTCCGGAACCGAAGTCGTCAACGCTGCAACAATGGCGCCCGTGGATTCGTAGACGCACAGCTTCAAGGTGATGGCGGCGCGAATGACGGCATCCTGCCATTCGAAAGGCAGGCCCAGGCGCCGCGACCAGTTGCGCCAGTAGTCGATCGTCTGCTCCTCGAAATGGCGCGCCGTTTCTGCAACCCCATCGGTCAACGTTTCGTCGGGACCAAGGATCAGGTCAATCGGACCGTCGACGTTAAAGCATGTCTCCTGCAAGACATAGTCGACCGGCGCATTGGTGGTCAGACGCAGCGCCTGCCCCGGACCGGTATAGCGGATATGGTTGGAACCGGAACTGACTTCCGGCTGTTCGGAATTGTAGTTGAAGGTCGGCTTCAGATGGATCGATACACGTGGCCGTCCCGAAACCGGCCTGATCCGCCGCACCAGCGTCTGTGGGCGGAACGTGCGCCCGCGCCAGACAAAACGCGGCACGAAATCGATGACCTCGATCGATCCGGACGGGCCGTGCAACGTCGTTTTCAGCACCGCCGTATTGGTCAGATATTCCTGCTCGCATGATTGCAGATCGGTCATCTTGATGGCGAAGACGCCACTGTCCTTTTCCGACCCTTCGCCGTTCAGCAAGGCATTGAAAACGGGATCGCCATCGAACCGCGGCATGCAGGACCAGACAATGCGCGCCTGCTTGTCCACCAATGCGCCGATAGAACAGTTTCCGATCACTCCGAGATCGAGGTTTGTCAAAGCATCACTCCTGTGAGCTGCGCCTCAGGCGCCATAACACCATTGCATCGCGTCAATGACAAGGTATTGACCAGCATCATGGCTGCAGAACCGTTCCCGGCCAGGCCGGTTCCCGTTTCCGCGTACAGATGCTCCGCCTATAGCAAGCAAGATGCCAGCCAATTGTGGAATGCGGGCACATTGTCGAAGCGCATTTGTGCCTGCGTCTCGCCGGCGCCCACTTTCATGCTGACGCCTCCGCGCGCATTGACTTCGGCGAAACCGTCCTCGTCGGTTACATCGTCGCCGGCAAAGACCGGAATGCGGCCTGCAAATGGCGGCTCGTTCATGAATGCCGCAATCGCACCGGCTTTGGTGGCCATTGACGCGCGCGCCTCGACGACCATCTTGCCCTGCATGACATGAAAGCGCCCCTCTCCCTGCGCCGCTTCTGCGATTGCCTGCTTCATAGCCAACTGGGCGGCTTCCTCCAGCTCCGGACGGATACGGAAATGCAGCGCAACGGATCCCGGCTTGCGCTCAAGTATGAGGCCGTCATGCGCGGCAACGAACGGTTGGAGACAGGCATGGAGGCGCTCGAGCATCTGCGCATCGAATGGAGCGACATGCAGGCGACCATCGCCATCGCGGCGCATCATGCCGTGGACACCGGCAACCGGCAGTTTTTCAGGCGCAAGATAGCGGTCCAGCACCTCGATTTCTCGTCCGCTTACAACTGCCAGCGCACCGTTGAGTTCCCGATGGATGCGCAGGATATCGCCGTGCACCGTGCGGGACAGTATGACCGCATCGGGATGGTCGGCAAATTCGACAAGCGTTCCGTCAAAATCCAGAAATAGGCAGTGGAGTGCCGGGTCCAGTACGAAGGTTGCGCCGTCAGGAAGTTGCTCGCTTGCGATTGACTGCGTCATCGGCACGCGGCCTCGTTTCGGATTGGCAGGTCAGCGGACGGCTACGGGTGGCGCCCGGAACTAATAGTCTTCCAGATCGAAGTCCAGTATCGCGATCTGCAGGGTATAGGATGACCCCTTGTCATCATCGGCGGAAATCACGCCGAGGAAATCCGGCCCGGAGTTGAGCTCCACCGAATCCTTCTTGTTCGCCCGGCCGACAACCTTGAACGAGTCGTTCTCAAACAGGCGTTGCAGATATTCCTGCAGGACTTCCCGCCCGACCGGAATCTTCATCGCGAACGAGAACGACCTGTCCCCGTCCTCGTCGTCCAGCGCAATGGTTGCGATCACCCGTTCGCCCAGCCCCACCAGCGCCCGGTCCTCATCCTTCGGATCGAGACCGACACGAATGTTCTCGTTGCCGAGGGTATCGCGCAGAAAAGCCTGCAATTGTTTCAGTTCGGTCTTTTCGAGCATTGTTCCGCCGTTTGATATGTGATTCCGGATTGGCAGGCTGGCGCCGGGCCGCGATTTTACCTGCCACGCTGACGCGTTGCACCCCTCAGCTGATTGCCAGAAATAGCCTGCCCTCGCAACCCGGGAGCACACTGTGGCGGCTGGATTGTTGCGTGCGCCGGAAAATTAGACACGACGGACTGCAACCGGTCGAATACCGCACTGTTGCCCGCTTCGGCAGCGCGCGACAAGCGTTCGCTTCTGGCTGTCAGATCAGCTTTTCAGCGATGAGCTGGTCCATGCTACGCGCCGGCTCGGCGCATCCCGCTTCGCCGACAACCCGCGCCGGCACACCGGCCACCGTCTTGTTGTGCGGCACGGGCTGCAGCACTACGGACCCGGCCGCCACCCGGGCGCAATGGCCAACTTCGATATTGCCGATGATCTTCGCGCCGGCGCCGATCAGCACGCCATAGCGAATCTTGGGATGCCGGTCACCCTGTTCCTTGCCGGTTCCGCCCAGCGTGACACTGTGCAGTATGGACACGGCGTCCTCGATTACCGCCGTGGAGCCGACGACAAGACCGGTTGCATGATCGAGGAAGATACCCTTGCCGATCCGCGCTGCCGGATGGATATCGCACTGGAAAACGCTGGACGAGCGGCTCTGCAGATACAGCGCGAAATCGCGGCGTCCGTCGTTCCACAAGGCATGCGCCAGACGGTGCGTCTGGATCGCCTGGAAACCCTTGAAATATAGCAGCGGCTCGATGAAACGCAGGCAGGCCGGATCACGGTCGGCAACCGCCATTATGTCCGCGGAAATTGCCTCTGCCATGGAAGGATCGCGCGCCAGCATGTCGCGGAACGCCTGTTCGATCAGATCGCTCGGTACCGTCTGGTGGTCAAGCCGGTCAGCAATCCGGTGGGCAACCGCACTGGCCAGCGTATCGTGGTTCAGCACCGTACCGTAAATGAAGCCGGAAAACTCCGGCTCCTTGCGCAGCACTTCTTCCGCTTCCACACGAATGCGGGCAAAGACAGGGTCAACACCGGCAAGTCCGACGATTTTTGCACTCGATTTGTTCGTCATCTACCAACTCCACCGGATGCCCGCGATCGCCATTTCGACGCGCTGACGACTCAAGCCGATACTGTTTCCTGCCGCATATGGTTCCCGGAAACGCCTTTGCGGCATATATGGGGACCAAGACAGAACTATAACACCGTTGGGCCGCCATCCAAAACATGGTGGCTGACATGGTTTATTCAGCGCGTGCCAAGCCGGCCCAGGTAATCGACCACGGCCTGGCGGTGAAGCCTGTCGCCAACAGCCTGATTATGATCACGTTTTGGTATTTCGAAGAATTCGCCGCGCAGGAAATGGCGGGCAAGTATCTCGCCGTTGCCCGATATCTTGTCCATGGTCCCCACCGCCACCAGTACCGGACAGCTGATCGCGGCAGCCTCCTCCTCGCTCAAATGCTGACGGGAGCCACGGATGCAGGCAGCCAGAGCCTTGAGATCACTGCCGGTCTGCTCCGCGAAATTCCGGAACATGCGACCGGTAAAGTCCCCGACATCGTCGAGGGAGGGTGCCTCCAGCGCCTCGGCGATGCCGGAGGGCAGCCCCGCAGGCTGCAACAGCCGGTCGCCCAGCCCGCCCAGTATCGCCGCCTCGACAAGATCGGGGTAATCGCGGGCGATGAAAGCCGTGATACGCGCGCCCATGGAATACCCCATGACAACGGCTTTCGGAATGTTGAGGTGATCGAGCAGATTGACCGCATCCCGGGCCATGTTGACCGTGTCATAGGCCGCCGGCTCGTACAATTTCCCGCTTTGGCCATGCCCGCGATTGTCCAGCGCAACAACCCGCCGTCCGGCGCGGGTCAAGGTCTGCACCCATAGCGTATTGACCCAGTTGACCACATGGTTGGACGCAAAACCGTGGATCAGGAGAATCGGAACGCCTTTCGTTTCGCCTTCAGCAGCCTTGTCGATGTAGGCGATTCGCAATCCGTCGCTTTCGAAGAATTCCATACCCTTTTCCCGTGTTTTGCCAGCGAAACACAATGCGCGGCTGTGGACCTGACCGGCCAAATGGTCATCCCTGCGTGACAATTTGCCGTTGCCGGTACGGCAGGCAGGTGTTGGCGGGCAAATGAGCTACACATCCGCGCGGCGCTGGGTTAGATTGACGGCATATCACACAAAGCTGCGGACAGAAGAATATGGCGGACCACGCGACACCACATTTCCACAATCAGGCGGGGCACAATTCGATCCGCGTTGCGGTAAAGGAATTCAAGTGCATCGGCGCACTGCCCCCGTTCGACCACCCGCACATCTATATCGACATGGGCGCAGATGAGGAGGCTGTCTGCCCTTACTGCTCGACCCGCTTCGTCTATGACGCATCCCTGAAGTCGCATTGCGAACCGGCTGACTGCGAATTTTCTTCCGCCGAAGCTGCCTAGATTTCTCCCTTGAGCGCCTCCCTGCATGTTCTGATTGCCGGAGCCGGCATTGGCGGGCTGACCGCAGCGCGCGCCCTCCTCAACGGCGGTCATCGCGTCACCCTGATCGAACGAGCGCACGAACTGGGAGAAGTCGGC
>JAPOIA010000119.1:8252-8517 GCA_029979185.1 Alphaproteobacteria bacterium
GGATTGCAGCTGTCGCCCAATGTCACGCGGATACTGGACGACCTCGGCCTGCTCGAAAGGGTGAGCCGTCACACCATGATGCCGGACTTTCTCACCGTCCGGCGCGGGCGAGACGGCGCTGAACTGATGCGCATGCCACTGGGCGCGGTCGCGGAATCGCGCTGGCGCGCGCCGAGCCTGGTGATCCATCGTGCCGACCTGCAGAAAGTTCTCCTGGAATCGGTCCTGTCGTCAATCCGTGCCGAGATTGTCACCGGCACGCAGG
>JAPOIA010000011.1 GCA_029979185.1 Alphaproteobacteria bacterium
AATATTTCGTCGCGAATCTGAAGCTTCTTTCGTTTGAGTTTGGTAATCTTCAACGGGTCTTCTGCCGGGTGAACTTTGCAGTTCTCGATTTCCTTCTCGAGGGATTGGTGGCGGCGCTCCAATTCAGCAAGATGGCTTTCGACAGACATGGCATTACCTCTCCTTCTTTGAGACACTGATAGTCTGCCACTGATTTGTGTGCGTTCAAGGAAAAAATTTTATTCAATGGCGCAGGTTTAATTTTTGATGAAAAGCGCGGGCGCGGGTTTGGGTGCATTGAACCGTTCGTGCTAACGTTTGCTCAGGTTCCGTAGTGTACCTGTAACGCAAGGTCACGCGTGCGGCAGGGCATGAATGGGCGGGTGTCAGGCTGGAGATATTGCCGGTCCTGGCGCCATGTTGCGCTGCACCGTCCGCTGGCGGTGATATGCTGCCATTGTTCCTCGCTGACGCTGGCGGCGCACGGCCAGGGCAGCATCGTTGTACGAACACGGGATAAACTGGTAGGGGGTTTCCTGTGGGATCCCCCGGGTTGAACGGGGCGGGCACAAATATGTTTCCCGGGACCCAGCAACCTGTGTTGATGCGTTTACTTCAAGCGAACCGGATTCCGCAACGCGCGGAAACTCTATAGTGTGTCGAACCATGGCCAACGACTTGACCGACGATCAACAAAAAGCACTCTTGCAGGAGATAGAAGTCCTGCGGCAGGAGCACCGCGATCTGGATACTGCCATTGCCGCCCTGCAGGCTATCGGCCCTGTGGACCAGCTACAATTGCAGCGGCTCAAGAAGCGCAAACTCGTGTTGCGCGACCGTATCGCTTTTCTCGACGATCAGATCACGCCGGATATCATAGCCTGAGCGGGTGGCCGTTGGCCCCCTGAATTGCCCACAGGGATGTTCGCCCGAGGCGGCAAACCTTGCGCCCGAGGTGACGATGGGCTATCCCCGCGAGCTTGCACATACGAGGAATTGCCGTGTCCGTAAGCCCGAAACCCGTTGCAATCATTATGGGCAGCCAGTCCGACTGGGAGACCATGCGGCACGCTGCCGAAACGCTGGCAGCGCTTGAAGTCGGCCATGATGTGCGCATTGTTTCCGCGCACCGCACGCCGGACAGGCTCGTGGCTTTTGCCAAGGGCGCGCGCAATGAAGGCTTCAAAGTGATCATAGCCGGGGCCGGCGGCGCGGCGCATCTGCCGGGCATGACAGCCGCGATGACGCCGCTTCCGGTCTTTGGCGTTCCGGTGGAATCGAAGGCCCTTTCGGGACAGGATTCGCTACTGTCTATCGTACAGATGCCTGCCGGTATTCCTGTTGGCACGCTGGCGATCGGTCGGTCGGGCGCGGTGAATGCGGCGCTGCTGGCGGCAGCCGTTCTGGCGCTGGAAGACAAGGCGCTCGCAGGACGCCTGGATGCCTGGCGGGCAGCGCAGACAGCAACCGTTGCCGAGCGTCCTGCGAACGATGGCGCTAGCAGCTAGGGCTATCGGCTGCTGGTCGCGCAATCAACGCCTTGATGTGCGGTTCACGGTGCAGGTTTGCTGGAGGGGAAGGCCGAATGGATGGAAGCGTAGCGCCCGGATGTATGATCGGTATCCTGGGGTCCGGCCAGTTGGGCCGGATGCTGGCCATGGCAGCGGCGCGCCTCGGTGTAAAATCGCATATATATGCGCCGGAACCGGGGCCTGCGACCGACGTCGCCGCTCATTTCACCCTCATGCCTTATGACGACGTGCGAGCGCTGGGGGAGTTCGCGGCCAGCGTGTCCCTGGTCACCTATGAATTCGAAAACGTGCCTTCCGAAACGGCGCGCATTATCGCCGAACATTGTCCCGTTCTTCCCGGCCCGCGGGCGCTGGCGACAACCCAGGATCGGCTGCTCGAGAAACAGTTTCTGAATGGCCTGGGCATCGAAACCGCTCCCTATATGCCTGTTGACGATGCAGGCAGTCTGGCCCGCGCAGTGGCGCAGCTCGGCCGTCCGTCAATCCTGAAGACGCGGCGGTTCGGATATGATGGCAAGGGGCAGGCAACGGTGCGTGAAGGCAGCGATCTTCCGGCCGTTTTCTGCGCGCTGGGCGCCGCGCCTTGTATTCTGGAGGGTATGGTGCCGTTTACCCGCGAGGTGTCCGTCGTGGCGGCGCGGTCCACCGACGGCAGTTTCGCGGCGTGGGACGTATGCGAGAACGAACACGCGAACCATGTACTGGCGCGCACCCTTGTCCCGGCAAAAATCGACGAGGATACCGCCCGGGAGGCGATTGAAATCGTCCATCGGGTGGTCGACGGGCTGGACTATGTGGGCGTCATTGCGGTCGAAATGTTCGCGGTTGGCGATGCGGGAGGCGGTGAGCGGCTGCTGGTAAACGAAATTGCGCCACGGGTGCACAATTCCGGGCACTGGACCATCGATGGATCGGTAACCAGCCAGTTCGAACAGCATATCCGGGCCATCTGCGGCTGGCCGCTGGGGTCTCCGCGCCGGCTGGGCCGCATCGAGATGCTTAATCTGCTGGGTGACGACATTTTCCGCTGGCGGGATTTTCTCGTCGAGGCCGGGACCAGCCTCCACGTCTACGGCAAGAACGAAGCCCGTCCGGGCCGCAAGATGGGCCATGTAACGCGGCTTTTCGAGAATTGAGCCGTAAGGTTGTTGCCGCCGGCGGCCGGACTTAGCTTTAAGGTAGCATTTTCACGCTAGGTTGCTTCCGTTGCCTGGGACCGGACGCTGCCATGCTTAGACTATTCATGACCATATTCGCCGGAGTGATCGCTCTTGCAGCAGCTGCCGTTGCCTATGTTGCCTGGGTGGCCTACTCGCCAATCGCGCAGAATACCGTCGAGACCCGGTTCTATCAGGGCTGCATGGTGGCATACGCTGTTCAGACCATGTCGCCGTCGAAGATGCGAAACCGGCCGTTGTCCAGCCCGACTTGTTCCTGCTTTTCTACAAAAGCGGTTGAAATTCCTGGGGTTGCGCGAGCGGCGCAATTGGCCGAGCAGTTGCGCCAGCGCGTGCTGGAAACTTTGAAGGCCCGGATAACCGGCAGTGGCCTCCCGGATATCAATACGCCGGAAGCCCGGATGCTTGTGGTGCAACTGGAGCAGGCGGGGACCACCGCCTATCGCATGTGCAAGCCTTGAAATTCCTGGTGAATTCCCCGGAATGCGGGCTTGCCGGGCAGCATCGTAGAAAAGCGCGATTATTCCCCGCAGATTCCCGGTAGTGCTGGACAGTGACGGTCGATTCTGCTAATCGACCGCATTCTCGCAACGCACCCGGTGCGATTGCGACGGTTTCCCTTTTATCCAGCCTCATTTGTCGGCAACAGCCGTAACTGGGGTGCAGACAGACAGGATGACTGCGTGCAAGTTCTCGTTCGCGACAATAACGTCGATCAGGCGCTTAAGGCCCTCAAGAAAAAGATGCAGCGTGAAGGTATCTTCCGTGAGATGAAGCTGCGCGGCCACTACGAGAAGCCGTCCGAACGCCGTGCGCGCGAACAGGCCGAGGCCATCCGCCGGGCCCGCAAGCTTGCCCGCAAGAAGATGCAGCGCGAAGGCCTGCTCCCCATGAAGCCGCGGCCGATGCCGGGCGCTTCGCGCTAGTTGTATAGCTAACCAGTTCGATTGAAGCGCGCTGATTCCGTTCGGGCCGGCGCGCTTTTTGCGTGGCATAGTTTACTGTTGCATTTGGGCAACTGGCGCTTCGATTGTAGCAATTGGCCCGAAACATTCCCGGCGCAGGGTATTAGTGCCGCATTTCGGCCTTGAACGAGCGCCAGAGACGCTCCAATCCGGTTTTCATTGTGTTGCGCGGTGCTGCCGGCTATACAATCTCTTTTCCCGCTATGTTGAAGTTGGACAGGCATCATGCGTACGATTGCCAGCACTAGAAGCCGCTTTTCCGGAGATTATGCCGCTGCCATGCAGCGCTTCGAAGATCGGAAGAGATCGCGCCTGCGGGCATTGTCCCTTTCCATCACGGGCCTGCTGTTGGCGATTGGCCTCGCCGGATGTGAGGGCAATGGCCTGACGGACGGTGCGCAGCGTTCGCGTATCGTTGAAACCGAGGCGGCCGGCGAAGCGACTGCGGTCAATATCCAGTCGCTCACCGATTTCGTTCGCCGTAATCCACGCGACCCGCAAGGCTACAATACCCGTGGGGCCGCCTATGCCAAGATCGGTCGCTTCCAGGAGGCGATTGCCGATTTCACCAGGGCGATTCAGCTCGATCCCAATCATGCTTCTGCCTACACCAACCGGGGACTCGCCTACCGGCAGCTGCGCCGCGACCCGCAGGCGCTGGCCGACTTCACCCGCGCCATCCAGGCTAACCCAAAGCAGACTTCCGCCTACATCGCTCGCGCCAATCTGCTGCGTTTTCAGGGCAATCTCGATGCGGCCATGGCGGACCTGAGTGAAGCGATCCGTCTCACGCCCGAGAGCGCACAGGCTTTCCATGCCCGTGGACTAATCTACCAGCGCCGGGGCGATCACAACCGCGCCATCAAGGACTTCGATAATGCCATCGACCGGAACCCGTTCGTTGGTGCGCCGTACGAAGCGCGCGGGCAGAGCTTTACGATCATCGGGCGTTATGATGCGGCCATCGAGGATTTCAACGCCGCGCTGAACGTGCGTAACCGTAACTCCAATGCCTGGGCGGGCCTTGGCCTTGCCTATGAGCGCAAGGGGAACCGATCGAAAGCGATGGAAAGTTACAATCGTGCGCTGATCGTCGACCCCAACAACCAGATGGCGAGCAGCGGATTGCGCCGCGTAGGCGGCTAACTTCCATTTCCCTGGTTACGAGTGAGTTTGCCAATGCTATCGCGCCCTGTCTGGCTGGCGGCTGTTGCTGCCATCTCTCTGATTTGGCTGGGCATGGTCATTGGAGTTTCTTTCATTGCGACGCCGGTCAAATTCGCCGCTGCTAGCCTAACCCGACCGGTTGCTTTCGACGTGGGCGGCGTGACCTTTGCATTGTTTTCCCGTATCGAATGGGCGATGTGCCTCGTGTTCGGGCTGGTTACGCTGGCTGGCCGGCGGGACATGCGCCGTTCGATTGCGCTGGCTTTGATCGTGGCGATTGTCGTGATGCAAGGTGCCTGGCTGTTGCCTGAATTGAATATCCGGGCCGCTGCCGTCATGGCAGGAAAGCCTTTGCCGCCCAGCATCCATCACGGGATATTCGCAGCAGTTGAGTTGTCGAAGGCGCTGCTTCTGACAGGGCTGGCAGGGGCGAACCTGTGGTCACTTGCGTGCCGCGACCGGGATGTCAGCACGTGCTGATCCACAAGTTGTTGACCTTTCGGGCAAAACAGGATATCAGATCCTTGCTGCGATGCAGCATCGGCGCTCCGGCCGCGTAAAGCCTCCATTATTCAGGACGTGATGGTCCGTTTCAGGAGGCCCTGCCGGAAACAGCCGCCCATATTCATGCGACATGTCCGAGGTACGCGCGGCGGTCTTCCTGCCAGCTGAGGCTGGCGAACACCGGCCGTATCCGTCTGCGCATTCCGCGTGGGCGGCGCTATGTCCATATCCGAAAGAAACTGTACGTGACTCATTTTTCCGACCTCGGCCTTGCCGGGGCACTCCTTCGCGCTGTTGAAGGCGAAGGCTATACAACTCCCACTCCCATCCAGGAACAATCCATTCCCTATCTGATGCAGGGCCGAGATCTTCTCGGCATCGCTCAGACCGGCACCGGCAAGACAGCCGCTTTTGCCCTGCCGATTCTTCACAAGCTGGTCAGCGACCGGAAGCGGCCGGTTTCGCGCCGCACCCGTGCGTTGATCCTGGCGCCGACGCGCGAACTGGTCTCGCAGATCGCCGAGAGCTTCCGGTCCTATGGACGCCATGCGCAGATGCAGATTGCGACCGTATTCGGCGGTGTCAGCTACGGCCCGCAGGTCAAGGCGCTTGACCGCGGCCTCGACATTCTGGTGGCGACACCCGGGCGTTTGCTGGATCACTTGCAGCAGGGTACCTGCAAACTCGACGGCACCGAAATCGTCGTGCTGGACGAGGCCGACCATATGCTCGACCTCGGGTTTATCGTGCCGATCCGCGAGATCGTTGCAAAGCTGCCGGCAGATCGCCAGACCCTGTTCTTTTCCGCTACCATGCCGAAGGAAATTGCCGGTCTGGCAGCCGACATGCTCGACAATCCGGCGCAAGTCGCCGTCAAGCCGGAAGGCACGACGGCCGAGCGGGTGGACCAGAGCGTCTATATGGTCGAAGCTGTCGCCAAGAACGCACTGCTGGTGCATCTGCTGAAGAACGAAGGGTTCGGGCGCACGATGATCTTTACCCGGACCAAGCGCGGCGCCGACAAGGTTGCGACGATGCTGGAGCGCGAAAATATTCGTGCGCTGGCCATCCACGGCAACAAGAGCCAGTCGCAGCGCGAGAAAGCGCTGGCATCGTTCAAGCGCGGTTCGACCCAGGTGCTGGTCGCGACCGATATTGCCGCCCGCGGTATAGATGTCGATGGCGTCACGCATGTGGTCAATTACGAACTGCCGGATGTGCCGGAAGCCTATGTGCATCGCATAGGCCGCACAGCGCGCGCAGGCGCCGACGGCAAGGCGATTGCCTTTTGTGCTGCGGATGAACGCGTCAATCTGCGCGATATCCAGAAACTGACGCGCATGGCCATTCCCGCCTTTGTCTGGAGCGAGGACAAGGGCACGAGCGCCATCGAAGCAATGAGCAACGACTTTCGGGGGGCAAGCGCTGGGCGGAGGCGTCCGGGCGGGCGCAACGGTTCTGCCAAACGCCGCGACGGTGGCCGTGAACGACCTGCTTTCGGCAAGGATCGTGCTGCCGGTAAAGAGCGTTCTGTGCGTCCGGAGCGCGCTGCGCGCCCGGCAAGAGGTCATGGCCGCGACAGGAGCCATGATCTTGCTGCAGGTGTTGCTGCGCCGCGTGAGGCACACCGTGAACCCTGGGGGGAGCCGCGAAAGGATGAGCGCGTTGGCGGACGTCCCGAGTTTGGTGGTCGCGACCGCAATGGCGAGCGAAATTTCGATGGCGCCAATCAGCGTCAGGCAAAAAAGCAGCATCGCAAGGGTCAGTACGGCGCGCCGCCGTCGCGCGAGGAAGACCGCGCACGTTCCGGCGAACGCCCGCAACGGTCAACGGGTAAGTCTGGCAAGCCGATGTCTGGCAAGCCCGTATCCGGTAAGCCCGGTTTCACGAAGCCGGATTTCGCTGCAAAGAAGTCTTCCGGCGAGTTTACCGGCGGCTTTACCGAGCGGCAGCTGAACGGCAAGCCGAACCGTCCCGGCCAGCGCCGCCGCAGGAAGATGCAGGCCGAGCGCGAGGCGATGGCGGCCGGCGCCTGAGCCGTTTCACTTCTTCAAATTGAAAAAGCCCCGCCATGGCGGGGCTTTTTTGCATTCCGCTTGTTGAGAATGCTCAATGCTGTAGCGCCTTGACGATGTCTTCGACCATCTTCTTGGCGTCGGCGAACAGCATCAGCGTGTTGTCGCGGAAGAATAGCTCGTTTTCGACGCCGGCATAGCCGGAGCCCATGCCGCGCTTGATGAAGAGGACGGTTTTGGCCTTTTCAACATCGAGGATCGGCATGCCGAAGATAGGCGATTTCGGGTCGGTCTTGGCGGACGGATTGGTCACGTCATTGGCGCCTATAACAAAGGCAACGTCGGCCTGGGCGAACTCCGTGTTGATGTCTTCCAGTTCGAACACTTCATCGTAAGGAACATTGGCTTCCGCCAGCAGCACGTTCATGTGTCCGGGCATACGGCCGGCCACCGGGTGAATGGCGTAGGAAACGTCGACGCCTTCCTTTTTCAGCAGGTCGGCCATTTCGCGCAACACGTGCTGGGCCTGCGCCACCGCCATTCCGTAGCCGGGCACGATAATGACCTTCTGCGAATTTTGCATGATGAAGGCGGCATCGTCTGCCGAGCCGCGCTTGACCTGGCGCGTTTCCACCTCGCCCGAGCCCATGTCGACCTCGCCGCCGAAGCCGCCGAGGATGACCGAGAAGAACGAGCGGTTCATGCCCTTGCACATGATGTAGGACAGGATCGCGCCTGAGGAGCCGACCAGCGAACCTGTAATGATCAGCGCCAGGTTGCCAAGGGTGAAGCCGATGCCCGCTGCCGCCCAGCCCGAATAGGAGTTCAGCATCGACACAACAACCGGCATGTCTGCGCCGCCGATCGGGATTATCAGCAGGATGCCAAGCGCCAGCGAGATCAATACGATGAGCCAGAAAACGAAATGGCTTTCCGTCGTGGCGAAGGAAATGATCATCAGCGCCAGCCAGATGCCGAGACCGATGTTGATCAGGTGCCGTTGCGGCAGCATGATCGGGCGGCCGGACATGCGGCCATCGAGCTTGGCGAAGGCGATGATCGATCCGGTGAAGGTGATTGCACCGATGGCTGCGCCGAGCGACATTTCGACTAGGCTCGCGCCATGGATCTGTCCGGGCGCTCCGATATCGAAGGCCTTGGGCGCATAGAGCGCGCCGGCGGCGACAAGCACGGCGGCAAGGCCGACCAAAGCATGGAAGAAGGCGACAAGCTGCGGCATGTCGGTCATGGCGACCGTCCGGGCGCGCCATGCGCCGATGCCGCCGCCGATAGCGAGGCCGGCAATCAGCAGCAGCCAGCTCATGAAGCCGGAGGGCCAGGCGTACAGAAGCGTAGTGACGATGGCGATGGCCATGCCGATCATGCCGTACAGGTTGCCCTGGCGCGAGGTTGCCGGCGACGACAGGCCGCGCAACGACATGATGAACAGTACGCCTGCTACGAGATAAAGGATGGCGGCAAGATTGGCGCTCATGTCACGTCACCCTTTCTTCTTGTACATTGCGAGCATGCGCTCGGTGACGAGAAAACCGCCGAAGATATTAACGCTGGCAAGAACGAGCGCGATGAAGCCGAACAGCTTGGCCATGCCTGCGCCATCGCCTGCAGCGGTGGAGTCGACGCCGACGGACAGGAGCGCGCCGACCACAATCACCGAGGAAATGGCGTTCGTTACCGACATCAGCGGCGTGTGGAGCGCCGGCGTCACCGACCAGACCACATAGTAGCCAACGAAGATCGCCAGAACGAAAAGCGAAAAGCGGAACACGAAAGGATCAATCGCGCCGCCGCTTGCCGCATGGGCTGCAGCCGCCGCCGCTTCGCTGGCGGCATTGCCGGCGCCTCCGGCCGTCGAGCCGATCTGATCGGCATAGGCCTTGGCCGCATTTGTCACGGCGTCGATGAATGATTTTGTCGCTGCCTCGTTTGCCATCGGTCAGCCCCTCTATGGAATCAGGATTTTGGCTGGAAATTCGGATGCACGACCGCGCCGTCGCGGGTCAGCAGGGTGGCGGTCACCAGTTCGTCGTCCCAGTTCACTGCCAGTTCCTTCTTCTCCGTGTCGATCATCGTCTCGAGGAAGGCGAACAGGTTCTTGGCATAGAGACTGGAGGCCGTGGCGGCCAACCGCCCGGGAACATTCAGGTGACCGACGATCTTGACGCCGTTACCGGTGACAAAGACTTCGCCCGGCTTCGCCAGTTCGCAGTTGCCGCCGCGCTCCACCGCCAGATCGACGATGACGGACCCTGGACGCATCGACTTGACCATGTCCGCGGAAATGAGTTTCGGCGCCGGCCGTCCGGGGATCAGCGCCGTGGTGATGACGATGTCCTGCTTGGCGATATGCGAAGCTGTCAGTTCGGCCTGCTTGGCCTGGTATTCCTTCGACATTTCCTTGGCATAACCGCCAGCCGTCTGGGCCTGCTGGAATTCCTCGTCCTCGACGGCAAGGAATTTCGCGCCGAGGGATTCCACCTGTTCCTTGGTGGCCGGGCGCACGTCCGTCGCGGTAACGACACCGCCCATGCGGCGGGCGGTAGCAATGGCCTGCAGGCCGGCGACGCCGACACCCATGATGAAGATGCGCGCTGCCGGAACGGTGCCCGCCGCGGTCATCATCATCGGCAGGGCGCGGCCATACTCAGCAGCGCCGTCGACGACGGCCCGGTATCCGGCCAGATTGGCCTGCGAGGACAGCACGTCCATGGATTGCGCACGGGTGATGCGCGGCATGAACTCCATGGCGAAGGCGCTGACCTTTGCATCGGCAAGCTTTTGCAGTTCGGCCTCGTTGCCGTAGGGGTCCATCACCGCCAGGACGATTGCGCCGGGCTTGACCCCGTGCAGCGCATCGGCCACCGGCCGGCGTACCTGCAGGACGACATCGGCGTCCCTGACGGTATCCGCAGCGCTGGAGGCGATCTTTGCTCCGGCTGTTTCAAATTCGGAATCGGTGATGCCAGAGGACAGACCGGCTCTGGACTGGACGACAAAGTCGGCGCCCATGCCGATCAGGCGTTTGACGGTATCGGGCGTCGCGGCGACCCGCGTTTCATTGCCCTGGGTCTCGGACGGTACTGCTATACGCATGAACTACTCCGGTGCACCCGGCGGCCCCAGCCGGCGCTGACGGGCGGTGCCCGACCGCAGCCCGCTCAGCCTCCGTTAGAGAAGGAAATAAGCCATAAATATCAGAAGGACAGCAGATGCAATGACGACCCATTTGGTCAGCGAGACGAACATTGCATAGGTTTTGTCGTGCTCGGCGTAATCCATGTCCGGATGGCCGGTTGCAGGTACTTGGTGATCAGCCATTTCGCCCTCAAGTTTATGTTAACCCCATTGGCTTTAGCGGAAATCGGCGCGCCGGGCAACGGGGGAGCCCGGTTTGTCCCGGGGCCAATGGGCGCAGGCGCCGCGAGCTCCGAACAATTGGGCTCCGGTTGCAGGCCGATGTCAAAAGCGTACGTCCTGTGCAAACCTGTGCGCGGTAACCGGAACGGGTCAGATGTGGCGGATTAAACTCATATTTCCAGCGATGGCAGCGGTAACGTTGTCTGCTGCGTCAACCGTAGCGATTGCAGGACGCAATGCGGTTGGTGACACCACGGCATTCGGACGGGCAGCCGTCGCCAGTCCGCTTGTTCTGGCCCAGAGCAGGACCTTGAGCAGGTCCTTGAGCAGGTCCTTGCAGGAACAGATCGGTATAGTCTCTGCGCAGCTGGGTTCGGAT
This sequence comes from Alphaproteobacteria bacterium, assembly GCA_029979185.1. Lineage (GTDB taxonomy): Bacteria > Pseudomonadota > Alphaproteobacteria > Rhizobiales > Beijerinckiaceae > Terripilifer. The sequence goes on from JAPOIA010000011.1 coordinate 11,098, forward strand.
CCGCGCAATGCGGCGCTCCTGAACAAGCGGGGTCTGCTCTATTTCCGCGGCCGCGACTACGACCGGGCGCTTGCCGATTTCAACGCTGCGCTGGCGATCAAGGCGGACTTCTATCAAGCGCTGAACAACCGCGCCCAGACCCAGTACAACCAGCGCAAGTATGTGGAAGCGATTGCGGACTGGACGCGGGTTATCGCAATGAAGCCGGGTGAAGCGCGGTACCGGATCAGGCGCGGGCTGGCATTTATCCGGGCAGGCAAGCGTGACGACGCTCTCGCCGATTACGGCAAGGCGATCGACCTAAAACCGAACAACGCCGCCTACCGGGTGCGGCGCGGCAATCTGTATCTGAATTTGCGCGACAATACGCGGGCTCTGGAAGACCACACCAAGGCCATCGCGCTCAATCCGAAATATGCTTACGCCTACTATTCACGGGCCTGGATCCGCCGTGAACGTACGAAGGAATTCGATCTGGCGCTATCCGATTACACCAGGTCCATCGATTTGAACCCGAAGTTCACTGCCGCCTGGTATGAACGCGGGCTGGTGCACGAGAAACGCCGCGACTGGAACAAGGCTGTTCTGGATTTCAGCCGTGCCATCCAGAATGTCCCGCGTCTTGCACAGTACCGCGTTGCCCGCGGGCGGAACTATCTGCGGCTGGAGAAATACGATCTGGCGGCTGCCGATTATGCAGTGGCCGTCAGCCGGCAGGGCAACAATGCAAGTTACCTCAATCAATATGCCTGGGTGCTCTTCAAGGCCGGCAATGGCGAAAAAGGCCTTTCGAGTATCAACAAAGCGCTGAAATTGAAGCCAAAGATCGCTGCTTTCTGGGATACCAGGGCGCATATCCACGAGGCAGGCGGGCGGATGAAGCTGGCCGTTGCCGATTACCGGGAAGCGTTGCGCCTCAATCCCAACCTGCGCGAAAGCCGCGATGCGCTGGACCGCCTGCGGAGGGGCGGCAATACAGGCGCTGGCAGTTCTCGCGGTGCAGGGTCAGGCATTACGGTGTCCGGCGCCAAGCCCCCGCTGGCCACTACCTTTACGGACAAGCCGCGTCGGCGCAGATCGACATGGACGCCGCCGTCTGGCCCGGTAGAGGCGGCGAGCCCTGCTGCTGCTGGATATCCGACCGCTCCCGTCGCGCAATAGTGGCGCGTTTCGGCGGGACTTCGACGCCGCTACACCGAAATACGCCCGGCGGGTGTGCGCCAGCGCACATCGCGGCCTGTCATGTCTCCCGAAGAAGAGGCATCGGAGGATTTTCAGGAGACCGCCCGTGACGACACTGTGTACCGCTGCAATGGTATTTTGCAGCCTTACCGGGGCGACCGTGTATTCCGACGCTCAGGCAGCCTTGATAACAGACCGTATTCAGCTGGCGCAGACTGGCACGAAGGGCTCTGGCAAGCCCAGTGCAGCGGATCGCAAGATTGCGATCATGACGGAGCGCATCGCCAGGAACGGCAAGGATGCATCCGCCTATAACAGCCGTGGCGTCGCCTGGGACGACAAACGCCAGTTCCAGAAGGCAATTGCGGACTACGACAAGGCCATTGCCCTCGTTCCCGACTTTCCCGACCCCTATCACAACAAGGGTATTGCCCTGCGCAAAACCGGACGCATCCGCGAGGCGGTCGAAAGCACCTCGATGGCGATCAGGTTGCGGCCCAAATATTTCGGCTCCTACTACAGCCGGGGCCGGAGCTATGCCTTGCTGCGCGAATACGACAAGGCGGTTGCCGATTACACGAAGTCGATCGAACTCAATCCGAAATTCCTGGCTGCCTATGTATCGCGGGGCAATTCGCTGGATTCGCTGAAGCGTTACGACGAGGCGACCGCCGACTACGACCGGGCGATCAAGGCCAACCCGCGCCATGTTAACGCCTGGTACAATCGCGGCGTCGTGATGGGACACAAGGGCGACAACGACGAGGCGATTGCCAGCTACCGCAAGGTGCTTGAATTGCAGCCTTTCCACCTGAATGCGCACAAGGCGCTGAAACGGCGCGGCGCATTGTAGGCGGCGCTGGCGCGGGTTTCAGGGGCTTGCGGAATGCTGGTTGCTATCGGAAAGGCCGACGGCTTCCAGCACCTGCTGTTGCCGAACCGCCATCGCCTCACGGTCGAATCCATCGCCGATTGCTTCATGGAACAGTTGAAAGAAATTCAGCTGCGCATCCAAGTGCAGGAAGGCGCCGCCGAGGCCGATGGCAGCGCGGTCCATGAAGACAAATTCCCGCGGAATGCGAACCGGTCCCTTGGCCTTCAACTCGCGATGTACCTTTGAGGCCTGTTCGCGGCCGTATTGTCCGGGCGAGACGCCTTCGGCTATACGCCTCACCCTGTCGTCTAGAAGCGGCCCGTAAATGAAGCGTGCCCAGATATTCAGGACGTCGATCAGTTCGCGTTTCAGATTGCGGAACCCCCATGTCTCATAGGCATGGACGATGCGGTCGCGATCTTCTGTGCGCAGCCCTTCGTAGAGATCGATCACGCCTTCGACGAAGGATGGGGGGAATATCCGGATGCAGCCGTAATCAAGAAGGTTGATGCCGGCTGCCGGGGCATCGGGTTCATCGCTGGCGCGAAAAACCGTGTAATTACCCAGATGCGGGTCGCCGTGAATGATGCCGAGGCCGATGAACGGGTGCCACCAGGCGCGGAACATGGCTTTCACGATGGCATTGCGTTGCTCCTGCGGCGCGTCCTTGAAGTGCAGCAGCGGCTCGCCGTCGAGCCAGTCGAGGGTCAGTAGCCGCCCCGTCGAGAGTTCCGGCCATACGCCGGGCACACGGACATTGCCGTTGGCATTCGCGCCCGAGGTGAGAATGTTGGCATAGAGCGCGGCGTGCTTCGCCTCGCGCTCGTAGTCCAGTTCCTCGCGCACCCGCTGGCTGATTTCCTGAACCATCTCGGTGGTATCGACCGCGCCGTCGAGCCGCCGGCGCAGGGCGAAGATCATTTTCAGTTGCTGCAGGTCTGCTTCGACTATGGATTTCATGTCGGGGTATTGCAGCTTGCAGGCCAGCGGCCGGCCATCGAGCGAGGCTGCCCGGTGGACCTGTCCCAGCGATGCGGCATGGGCCGGGTGCAGGTCGAAGGCGGCGAACTTCTTCTGCCAGTCCGGTCCGAGTTCTCCTTGCATGCGGCGTTTGGCGAAGGCCGCTCCCATGGGCGGGGCATTGGACTGCAGGGTCTGGAGCTTGGCGGCGAAATCGGCAGGAAGCGCCTCGGGGATCGTCGCCAGGAATTGCGCGACTTTCATCATCGGGCCGCGCAAGGTCCCGAGAGATCGTGCGAGAGCCTCGCCGCTGGCGGCATCCATCGCATCGCGCCCCCGCAGGCGCGCGCCGGCCATGCGAGCGGCCGTACCGCTCATGCTGGCGCCAACCCTGGCATAGCGCGCTGCTCTGGCGCTGATACGGTTACGTTCTCGATCGTATGGCAAGGGCAAATCCCTGGGAGGTGAGACCAGACAGAGGCAGATACAGGTTATTTATCTTCCAGCGGGCGATTGTCACCCCCCGGGGCCCTGATCTTGCGGTATTTGATCGCTTCGGTTTCGGCGCTGGTCCTGATCCATTCCCACAATTGCCAGCCCAGAAAGAGCGCGCCAAGAAACAGCGACAGTGCAAGGTAAAGTATTATCCAGCCAAGTATGTTCTTGCCCGCCTGCGTCAGGTCGTAGCCGAATTTTGCAACAGCGAACACCGCCAGGAAACCAACAAGTGCGGTGCAAAGAGATACAAGCGCGCGCAGGACAGTCCGCGGCGCCAGTATCATATTGCCCTCTGCAAGTTTGATCCGGACCCTGCCTCTTCCGCGCCGTCCGGGCGCTGCGGCTTGACTGTCAGCATGTAGCCGCCGATGCCGAAGAAAAAGCCGGTTCCCAGATCCGCCATCAGCATGCAGCCCCACAGGGTGTCGCGGCCGATACTGGTGGTGACATAGGTCTTGTCCTGTTGCGAACGCAGAACAGCGACCCGCTTTTGCGGCGCCGGGCCGGCGAAGACATAGGACTTGCTGATTTTCTTCCATTTGCGAGCGTCGCGAAGCGTAAGGCTGCACTCGGTCATGACAAATACCCGGGACTTGCAGGAACCTTTTACGAAGTGAACGTCTGTGGCCGCCGCAAATGTGTCGTTGCGATGGGAATACTCCTTCGCGACTTCGGCTCCGGTGGTCGCCGCGAACGCAACACCGATGCACAACATGCCAGCAGCAGCGGCGGGAAGGATCATCCTGTCGAAAGTTGTATTGGCCATTTTCTCTCTCCATTTCGATTCGGTGTGGCCATTGCGGCCCCGGTGAGAGCAGGTATAGGCGTCGTGTCCCCGGGGCGCTGTTCCCTGCGGAACAGGCCGGGCAGCCAATTGCCCAACAGTCTGCAATTGTCAGGGCTACGATTCCGGTCTAGCCTTGGCCTGGAATAATCGAGGCAAGAATTATTGGGCGGGCCCCTGAATGAGTTTTTGGCAGGCGATTGCCATTCGCCGGTATTATTTCAACCTGTATCTCTGGACGCAGTTCAATCAGCAGTTCCGGGCCTTTTCCGGGGTTGATGCACATACCATCCACCGTTCGCTCTGCGATCCCGACAGCGGCGAATTCAGCCCCAAGACAATCCATCGCCTGATGGGGCCGCATATGGCTAAACTTGCGCCGCTGGAGGCGCTTGATGCCGGCTCCGGTTATGGCGGCGCCTGTCTCGATCTGCATCGCCGGCTTGGCGGCCGCTGGCATGGCATCACAATATCCGGCCGGCAGACGCGTATCGCGCGTCGCAATGCGGCGGCGATGGGTGTTGCGGATGCGGTTACCTTCGAGCAGGCTTCCTACGACGATCCGGTGCCTGGCCGTTACAACCTGGTCTTCGCCATCGAGAGTCTGATCCATTCTCACCGGCCGCGGCATACAGTTGCCAACCTGGCGGCAAGTCTGTCCAGCGGCGGGCTTTTCATCATCGTCGATGACATGCCGGCGGAGAACCTCGATCCGGTCCATGCTCCAGACCTCGCTGCTTTCAAGCGGGACTGGCATTGTCCGGAAATGCCGACAGCAGAAACCCTGACCCGCTATCTGGCGGACGCCGGGTGCACGGTCGAGGAGCTCAGCGACTTTTCCAGTCTGATGCGGCCGCGCGCGCAATCGGACCTCGATGCGGCCGCCGAAGACATCCGGCGGCGCAGCTGGTGGCGGCCGTTTGCCGGAATGGGTTCGGTGACCGGCGCCGAACTCGGCGGGCTGTTGCTGGAAAAGCTGGGACGGGAGGGTGCGGTGCGCTACCGGATGATTGTGGCGCGTAAGCGATAGATCTCTTTCGCCGAAATTCCGGCGCTGCAGCGGTTCGCGACGTGACACGTTGCGTTGCGGCCTTTACATGTGGGGACGAAGGTGATTCACGGTCGCAGCTGTGCGGTGCGCCAGCTCCCCGTTATGTGTCCGTTGGACACGTGAAAATGCAATTTGACGAGTCGATACGAGCCCTTGATCAGCCGTAGTACATTTCTGCGCCTTTTTACCGCGATGATCGCTTCGGGGGTCGTAACCTCCGCCTATGGGGTCGTCCTCGAGCCGTTCTATCGGCTGCGGGTGACGCGCTATAAGCTCACACCGCCCAACTGGCCGAAGGGGCTGAAGCTGCGGCTGGCGCTGCTCGCTGACATTCATGCCTGTATCCCCTGGATGGACGCCGCGCGGGTCGGGCGCATTGCAGCGATGACCAATGAACTGAATGCGGATGCTGTTCTGCTGCTGGGCGATTTCATAGCCTCGCACCATTTCAAGGTACACGAGGACCTGGACGCATGGGCGGGAGCCCTGAAAACGCTCAAGGCTCCCAACGGGGTGCATGCGATCCTCGGGAACCACGACTGGTGGAACGACGAAGCGGCAATGCGGCGCGGCGCCGGCCCGGTTGCGGCGCAGGTGGCGTTGGAGAAGGCAGGTATTCCAGTCTATGAGAATTCTGCCGTGCGGCTGCAGAAAGACGGCAAGCCGTTCTGGATTGCGGGACTTGGGGACCAGATCGCCTTCGTGCCGGTGCGCGGCTGGCGAAATCCGCCGCAGGGAATCGATGATTTGCCTGCAACGCTGGCCAAGATCACCGACGAAGCGCCGGTGATCCTGATGGCGCATGAGCCGGACATTTTCCCCGATGTGCCTGACCGCGTCGCGCTGACCCTGTCCGGCCACACGCATGGCGGCCAACTCAATATTTTCGGCTTCCGGCCAATCGTGCCCTCGCGTTTCGGCCGCCGCTATGCCTACGGCCATATCGTGGAGCGCAATCGCAACCTGATTGTATCCGGCGGGCTCGGATGTTCGGTTGTGCCGGCGCGTATTGGCAGCCCTCCGGAAATCGTTGTGGTGGACCTTGGCGAATAGTCCGGCGGATAGCGGAGAGGGTGCGTCCGCGTTCAGCTTCCCGGTTCGGGTTTATTACGAAGACACCGATTTTTCCGGCGTCGTCTATCATGCGTCCTATCTGCGTTTTCTCGAGCGCGGACGCACCGAATATCTTCGTGCGCTCGGCGTGCACCAGCAGGCCGTTGCTGATGGCGAGCGCGGGGAGCCGTTTGCCTTTGCCGTGCGGCGCATGACGATAGATTTTCTGCGCTCCGCGCGTATGGACGACCTTCTCGACATCGAAACAACGGTCATCCGGCTTGGCGGGGCGAGCATCGAAATGCAGCAAAGCATCCGCCGCAATGGCGAGGTTCTTCTGAAAGCCGATGTCACGGTTGCCATTATCGTCAACGGCAAGGCGGCGCGGATGCCGCGATGGGTGCGGGAACTGTTTGCTGCAGCTGCGGGCGGCTAGATGTGAAGGATATAGGCCGCACCGCCGCCGGCCAACGCGCCAAACAGATGTGCTTCCCAGCTGACCCGGCCCCTGCGTGGCAGCATGCCGAAGACCAGCGTCCAGTAAGATCCCGCGACTGCCGCCGCAATGACGAAGGACTGGAAATCTCCGGCGACCAAGGCGCATGTCAGCAGATAGCCGAACCAGCCGAACACAAGCCCGCTGGCGCCCACATGCAGGGCGGATCGGGCAAACAGCCAGACGGCAACACCGCCGGCCAGGATGATGAACCCGGTCGCTGCGACGAGATTGGTCTCGTCGCTGAGACCCATCAGCGCGCCGAGCGTTATCAGCGGATAGGAGTTGGCCGAGGCATGGGCGACATTGCCATGCAACAGCGGCATCATGAGAATGCCGATAAGGCCTTTCATGTCGCGCGGGCGCAGGCCTAGCCGGGCATTGAGCCGGTATTTCATCGCCATGTTGGCGAGCTGTACGATCCAGATCGCCGCCAGTAGGGCGATCAGCCAGTCGAGTCGCTGCAGATGCTCCAGAAACTTCATGTCTTGAAGGCTGGCATGACTTCCGACGAGAAGAGCTGTAGCGAGCGCTTCACCTGATCGACCGTGAAGGTGCCGTAAGCGAATTGCAGGACTAGATAATTGTAGCCCGTTGCGTCGCGCTCTTTTTGAATCGCCTCGCGCACGGTCTCGGGAGAGCCGACGATGACGGCACCATTGTCGACGCCGCTCTTCAGGTCCCCGGCCAGATTCGTGGAAACGGTTGTTCCGTGTTCCTTCCACAGCCAGTTAAGGCTGGTGTACCAATGCGCGTAGGCAGGAGCGGCTTCCTCCCATGCCTTTTCGTCCGTCTCGGCGACATGGATCTGCCGCAACGCTCCCATCTTCGGGCTTTGCGTCGGCGTGAAGGCGCGCATCGGATCGCCCCGATGCTCCTCCCAGGCCTTTTTGTAGTAGTTGCAGATGCCTGCGATACGTGGCGTCGGTCCCAGCCCGATGGCGTTGACGCCATGGCGTGCGGCGAAGTTCATACCGGCCTCGCTGCCGACGCCGGCCCATAGCGGCGGCATGGGGCCCTGCACCGGTTTCATGACCATCGGTACGTCATCGAACGTATGATGGGCGCTCTGGTGATTGAGGCGCTCGCTGGTCAGTCCCTTGATGAGTATTTCCAGCGTTTCGCGATACAGGTCGTTCTTGTCGTCGCCTATCCCGTAATAGCCGACCTCGTAGGGCGAAACGCCGGCGCCGACGCCGATATCGAGACGCCCGTCGCTCATCTGGTCGAGCATGCAGATTTCCTCGATCAGCCGCAGGGGATGATACATCGGCAGGAGATAGACCAGCGGTCCGAGGCGGATGCGGCTGGTTTCATGGGCGACGACGGAAAGAAAGACGCTTGGCGAGGGCGCAAGGCCCAGCGGCGTGAAATGGTGTTCGGCCAGATGATAGCCGGTGAAGCCCGCCGCTTCAGCCGCCTGGATCACCTCGATGCGCCTGCGGTACAGCCTGCTGTCGGGCTTGTCGTTGCGGTCCATGTGGTCGAACAGGCCGAATTCCATGCGGTTCCTCGCGTTTCCTTGATTGCGGCCTGCAGCTTCGCGGGATTTTTGAATGCTGTCAAAGCGCGCGATGCCGCGCCTTTCGGCATCCGCTCAGTCCCAAAATTCCGGCACGATTTGCCGCAACCGTCCGCCAAGTTGTACCGCGGATACTTTTTCGGCGAGTCCGTTCGCACCGATTTCGACCGCAGTGCCGCATAGGGTCGCTTCACCGTCTGCCGGTTCGAAGCGCCCGGAGGGAATTTTGCGGGTGAAGCGGTTCAGCGGTTCGGCCTTGGCCATGCCGATAACGGAATCGTAGTCGCCGGTCATGCCGGCGTCGGACTGGTAGGCAGTTCCGCCGGGCAGGATCTGGGTGTCGGCGGTCGGCACATGGGTATGGGTTCCGACAACGAGCGATGCGCGGCCATCGGCGAAATGGCCCATGGCGTATTTCTCGCTGGTCGTTTCGGCATGCATGTCGATGACGATGGCATCGCAGGCCGAACCGAGCGGGCAGGCGTCGAGTTCGCGGTCGGCCGCGGCGAAGGGATCGTCCATCGCGTCCATGAAGATGCGGCCCATCAGGTTCATGACCAGAACGCTGGCGCCGTTCTTTGCCTGGAAAACGTTTGAGCCGCGGCCCGGCGTTCCGGCCGGATAGTTGGCCGGGCGAATGAGGCGCGGCTGGCGGTCGATGAAGACGAGCGCTTCCTTCTGGTCCCAGGCGTGATTGCCGAGGGTCACGCAATCTGCGCCGGCGTCAAGGAATTCCTGGCAGATCTTCTCGGTGATGCCGAAGCCGCCGGCAGCGTTCTCGCCGTTGACCACGACGAAGTCGAGGTTCCAGCGGGTCCGCAGGCCGGGAAGCGTGTCGAGCAGCTTGTCGCGGCCGGTGCGGCCGACGATATCGCCGATGAAAAGCAGGCGCATGGTCATGGGCAAAGTCTTGGACAGGTACGTAAGGGTCTTGGTGTCCGATTACGACCTATGGGACCGCATGACAAGTTTGGGACCGGCAATCTGTACCTAGCGCCACGCCAGCGAGCAGTCGATCAGCTCCTTCTCGGTCAGGATCAGGTCCAGCGGCTGGTCGTGCGGCTCGTCCGGAACAGCGTCGATTTCCTGGCAGGAGAAGGCAATGCCGACGGCGGGGCCGGGATTGGTGGCACGCAGATGGGCGAGCGTCGCGTCGTAATATCCGCCGCCATAGCCGATCCGGAAACCGCGCCGGTCGAAAGCCGCGAGCGGCACGAAGGTGAAATCCGGAACGGCGGGCGGCGCATGCGGCACCGGCTCGTAGGTGCCCATCGGACCTTCGCACAAAGGTTCGCCATAGGCATAGCGGCGAAACGTGAGGGCCTCGCCACGCGGGCCGGTAACGGGAAGGCAGTTATGCAGCTGGTGATAGCCGAGCGCCATCATCAGCATCCTGGTGTCGGGCTCCGACCCGATTGGCCAGAAGGTTGCAATATCCTGCACGAATGAGCGGCGGCACAGTTCAATGCCCTCCCTGACAATTCGCTGGGCGAATGCCTCGCGTATCTCTTCCGAGATGCTGGCGCGCCGTTCGAGGGCCTGCCGGCGCAGGTCTGCTTTTGTCTGGGATATGCTCATGGCTCCGGCAATCGGAAAGCAGGGCAAAAATAGGAAGGAAGTGCGGAGCCACATGGGCCGTGGGATTCTGATCCCGGGAAACCTACAACGTAGGTGGGCGCCGTGTGCCCAAGCCCACGAGCGAGGGCAGGAACAGCTCCCGAGGGATCATTAAGGCCCCGGGAATACTGATTCTCACGCACCCCGCAGCACCGCTCTTCCTATGTAAGGCCTTGGCAGGCGTAGCGCCAGTAGCAACGCAAGAGTTTGCGCGTATTTTCGGCAGAGCTTACGCCGGAGCAGGCAGGCCGGTGCGCCGGCGCAGCATCAGGAATGCGACGATGCCTACATTTACGAGGTTCCATAGCAGGCCGTTCAGGAAGGCCAGGTGATAGGATCCCGTGACATCGTAGATGTAGCCGGACATCCAGCCGCCCAGTGCCATGCCGACGAGCGTGGCCATGATGATGACGCCGAGAGTGCCGCCTGCCTTCGAGGCTGGGAAGTATTCGCGCACGATCACCGCATACATCGGCACCAGGCCGCCCTGGAAGAGGCCGAACAGTCCGGAAATGATGTAGAGCGAGACAAGTCCGTCGAAGAACATATACAGGAACAGGGCTACGCCCTGCAGCGTCGAGCCGATGATTAGTGAGGCGAGCCCGCCGATCCTGTCGGCGATAAAGCCGGACAGGACGCGGCTGACGATGCCCAGTCCCAGCATCAGCGAGAGCATCTGTGCGCCGCGTGCCGCGCCATAGCCGAGATCTGCGCAATATGCGACCAGATGCACCTGCGGCATCGACATGGCGACGCAACAGGCGACGCCGGCGATGGTCAGCAGGATCAGCAGCGTGCGCTGGGGGATTTCGATGGAGCCGAAGCGCGAAACCGGAATGGCGTGGGCATTGGCGTCGTCCGGCGGGCGCTGTCGCAGCAGGAATGCGGCAGGCACCAGAAAGGCAAGGCAGACCAGCCCTATTGCATAATGAACCGGGCGCCAGCCCTGCGTCGCGATGAAATACTGCAGCACCGGCGGCCAGATCATGCCTGCCAGATAGTTGCCGGAACCGGCAACGGCCACTGCGATGCCGCGCCGCTTTGCAAACCAGCGTGAAATATCCACCATCAGCGGCGCAAAGCTGGCGGATGTACCGAGCCCGACGATCAGCTGGCCGAAGGCATAGACGATCAGATTGGGGGCCATGGCGGCCAGGAAATAACCGGTTCCCAGCAGGAGGCCACCCAGAACGAGGGGAACCACAATGCCATAGCGATCCGCCAGCCGGCCCATCAGCACGCCGCCGAAGCCGAATCCCAGCATGGTCATCGTATACGGCAGGGAGGCCTCGCCGCGGCTGACGCCGAAGCCGGCCTGCACAGCAGGCAGGGCGACCACGAACGACCACATGCCTATTGAACCCACTGTGCCAATCGCGATGCACATGACCAGCCGCCGCCAGGCGATAGTGCTGTCGATTGCGGAATGGGGAGCTGCGGCGCGGTTGATCATGGCCGGACAATAGCCAAAGGCGGGGGAACTGACGAGTGGGAAGATTCAGGCCTGTTCCGCCGGGTCGACCCGGCGAAGAACTTGCGGCTTGCCAAAACAGGCCGGACGGCGCAGTTTGCGCGCCTTCGCAGAGCGCAACCGGCACTGCCAGGCACAATACAGATTTCGGGGCATGACCATGACGAAAACCACCGACCGTTGCTCGACGTTGATTGAACTTCTGGCGAACGGAGCCGACGACGCGCCGGCGATTTCCGCACCGGGGACGCCGTCACTCAGTTTTGGCGGCTTGCGGGCGCTGGTGCAGACGTCGATTGCGGCGCTGAACGGCTTTGGCATCGGCCGCAACGACCGGGCGGCGATCGTCCTGCCGAACGGTCCGGAGATGGCGTCGGCCTTCGTCGCCGTGGCGTCCGGGTCGACGGCGGCGCCGCTGAATCCGGCCTATCGCGCAGACGAATTCGAATTCTACATGTCCGATCTCCACGCCAAAGCACTCGTGGTGGAAGAGGGAAGTACATCTCCGGCGGTTGCGGTGGCGCAGAAGCTGGGCGTGCGAATCGTGACCCTGCATCCCGATCCGCAGGCGGGAGCCGGATCCTTTACGTTTACAGCCGAAGGCACAGGCGCATGCACGGGCGGGCCGGCATCACCTGATGAGACAGCGCTGATCCTGCATACGTCTGGAACGACATCTCGGCCGAAGATTGTGCCGTTGTCGCAGCGTAATGTCAGCGTTTCGTCGGGCAATATTGCCGAGACGCTGGAATTGTCCGCAGAAGATCGCGGTCTTAACATCATGCCGCTGTTTCATATCCACGGGCTGATGGCCGGCGTGCTTGCGCCCTGGTCGCGCGGCGGCAGCGTGTTCTGTACGCCGGGCTTCAATGCGCTGCGCTTCTTTGCCTGGATGGAAGAATGCCGGGCCACCTGGTACACGGCGGTGCCTACCATGCATCAGGCAATTCTCACGAGGGCAGGCCACAACAAGGCGATCATCGGCAAGTTCCCGCTGCGATTTATCCGTTCTTCTTCCTCGTCGCTGCCGCCGCAGGTGATCACGGAACTGGAAGCGACGTTTGGCGCGCCGGTGATCGAGGCGTACGGTATGACCGAAGCGTCGCACCAGATGGCGTCCAACCCGCTGCAAGGCATGCGCAAGCCCGGCGCGGTCGGCATCGCCGCGGGTCCGGAAGTCGCAATCATGGACGAGGACGGAAAGATACTGGCGAATGGGGAGACCGGTGAGGTTGTTATTCGCGGCGACAATGTCACTGCCGGATATGAGGCCAATCCGGAGGCTAATGCGTCGGCCTATACCAATGGCTGGTTCCGAACCGGTGACCAGGGCGTGCTGGATGCTGACAATTACCTGACCCTTACCGGCCGCCTGAAGGAAATCATAAATCGCGGCGGCGAAAAGATATCGCCGCGCGAAGTTGATGAAGTGCTGATGGATCATCCGGCGGTGCGGCAGGTCGTTGTCTTCGGCGTCAAGCATGACAAGCTGGGCGAGGATGTGGCTGCTGCTGTCGTCCTGCGCGAAGGGCAGAGCGCCGATGAGAAGGAACTGCGCGACTATGCCAGCGGCCGTCTGGCCGCCTTCAAGGTGCCGCGCAAGATTCTCTTTCTCGAAGAAATACCGCTGGGGGCCACGGGCAAGCTTCAACGCATCGGGTTGGCAGCGAAGCTCGGGCTGGAATAAACCCGCCGCGATCATGCCGGGCGGATGTCATCAGTACAAGCTCCGTTTCCGGGATGAAACGGGGTGCGTCAAAAGTATGACGTCACTTGCCGGCCAGCGGCATTTTGGGACTGGACCGGTCTGTGGTTACCCGCTAGGCTCCCCCTCCAGAGTGAAAACAAGCCGCAGAAGTTGCGGTTAATTCGGGGAGGGAACCATGAAGCGATCATCCGTTTTTGCAGCAACCTTTGCAGCCGCAGCCATGCTTGCAGGCAGCGCCGCGGTGACAATGGCCACTGCGAAAGAAGTAACGCTTCGCCTGTCCTATTTCGGCGGCGCCAACGGTTCTACCTGGGCAGAAGTGATGAAGCCCTGGTACGAGCAGATCAACAAGGACGGCAAGGGCATCCTCAAGATCGAACCCTATCCCGGCGGTGCGCTGGTGCCCAGCCCGCGTGCGCAGGTCAAGGCCCTTACCGACGGCGTTACCGATATTGCCTTCGTTGTCTTCTCCTATACGCCCGGCCGCTTTCCGGATAATGACGTGCTGGAACTGCCGACGCTCTACGAGAATGTGAAGGAATCCAGCCATATCATCCGCACCCTTTACGAAAAGGGCATGCTGCGCGGCTACGACAAGTTTTATGTGCCGTTTCTGGTGACGACCTATCCCTACAACTTCCACACCGCAAAGCCGGTGAAGAAGCTTGCCGATCTGAAAGGGATGAAGCTACGCGCGGGTGGTCCGGTTGCGGGCGCTGCCCTGCGCGCCATCGGCGTGGCCCCGGTCGGCCAGCCGATCACCGTGGTTGCGGAAAACATTTCCAAGGGCGTTCTGGACGGCACGGCCACGGACTGGAACGTGATGTTCTCGTTCCGCATCAACGATGTCGCCAAGCATCATTACATGCAGCTGTTCAGCACCGTGCCGATCGGCATGATGATGACCAAGGAAAAGTTCAACAGCCTGCCGAAGAATGTACAGGACCTCATCAAGAAGTACTCCGGTAAATGGGTTGACGATCTGTTCGTGCGGACGACGACCGCGCAGCAGGACAAGCTGATGGCGATCATCAAGGCCGACAAGAGCCATACGATTGTCGTGCCGGACAAGGCAGACAAGGCTGCTTACGATGCTGCTATGGCCAAGGTCGTGGACAAGTGGGCCAAGGGCAACAAAAAGCGTGAGCAAATTCTGGCTGTCGTGAAGGACGAGCTGAAGAAGCTGCGTTCCGGCAAGTAGATAGCCGCTTCTATGCTTGCAAGCCTGGAATATCTGTCGCGTCAGTTCTCCAAATGGCTAGCAATGCTGGGCCTTATAGGCCTGGTGGTGCTGGCTATGCTCACCATAGCCGACGTCATGATGCCCCTGTTCTTCCCCGTCCCGCTTAACGGCACCTCTGACCTTTACCGCCCTCTGTTGGCTTTGGTCGTGGCCTCGTTCTTTCCTTCGGCGTTCGCCGAGCGTGGTCATATTTCGATCAACTTCTTGAGTGCGATCCTGCCGCGTGCGGGGCGCAAGGCCGTGGCGGTTCTGGCGTCCATTGTCACTTTGGCGTTCACCGGCGTCATCGGCTGGCAGTTCATTCTCTATTGCATGGAAGTCTACGAGGCCGGCGAAACGACCTGGCTTCTGGGTATCAGTGTCACCCCTTGGTGGATGGGTGTTACGGCGCTGCTGATGCTGTGCATTCCGGTGCAGCTGATTGTGCTGCTTGCCGATCTGGCAAGCGATGATGCGGTTTCCTCCGGACATGGGGGCGAAATCGTCGATAGCAAGCCGGCCGCAGAAGCTGGTGCTTCTCAAACGACGCAGGGGACGGGCGCCTGATGGATCCGATTGCAGTCGCGCTACTGGGCATGCTCGGCATGTTCGTGCTGATCGGGTTGCAGATTCCGATCGGCATCTCGATGGCTATTTCGGGCATAGTCGGCTTTGGCCTTTTGTCAGGCTGGAAGGCGGCGTTTTCTCTGGTGGCTGCCAAGGGCGTGACGACTTTCGCGAGCGAAGAGCTGGCCGTCATTCCCTTGTTTCTGGTGATGGGCAGTTTTGCCAATGTGAGCGGGCTGGCGTCCGATCTCTACCGGCTGGCCTATGCGTTCATCGGCCATCGCCCCGGCGGACTGGCTCTCGCCACCATTGGCGGCTGTGCGGGGTTTGGCGCGATCTGCGGTTCGTCCATCGCCACAGCAGCGACGATGGGACGTGTGGCGCTTCCGGAAATGATGAAGCGTGATTACGAACCTTCGCTCGCATCCGGCTCGATTGCAGCGGGCGGCACGCTTGGCATGCTGATTCCACCTTCCGTAATCATGGTGATCTACGCGTTCCTGACGGAACAGTTCGTCATTTCCATGTTTATTGCGGCAATTATCCCGGGAATTCTCGCTGTCCTGTTCCACATGATTGCGATCATGATCGTGGTCCGGAAAAATCCGAAGGCCGGCCCTGCTGGCGACCGGACAGACTGGCCGGGCCGCGCGCGCGCCGTCCGCGAGAGCGTTGGCGTGCTCATCATGATGCTGATCGTCATCGGCGGGATTTACGGCGGCGTTTTCACTGTTAACGAAGCTGCCGCCCTGGGAGCCGCAACAGCGTTCGGTTTTGCGGTCTGGCGCCGCAAGATCAACAAGGACACGCTGTTGATGGTGATGCGCGAGACTGCCGGTAATACGGCGATGATCTACCTGATCATCATCGGCGCCGGTATCTTTGCGAGCTTCATTTCCATAACCAAGATGCCTGCCGAAGTTGTCGAGATG
>JAPOIA010000120.1 GCA_029979185.1 Alphaproteobacteria bacterium
CGGCCCATCAGGACGGGATTGCCGCGTTGACCACCATGGACCGGCAGCACGGCATCGGCACTGCCGGCGGCAAGTCGCGCCGCATCAAGCGACTGCAACAGCTTTGCATCGACAAGCGGCATGTCGCCGAGCATGACGAAGGCCGCTTCCGTAGTTTCAGGCAACGCGGCGATACCCGCATGTACGGACGAAGCAATGCCGCTCTCATACTCGTCGTTATGTGCGAATGTAACATCAAGTCCGACAAGCGCATCGCGCACCGCCTGCGGTTCACAGCCTGTGACGACGACAACCGGTGCTGCTCTCGCATTCAGGGCGGCACACGCCGCGCGGCGCACCATCGGCTCACCCTTGTAGAGCGCTACGACCTTCGTTGCCGCTTCGGGGTCGGCGGCGCGATAGCGGCTCGCCTTGCCGGCTGCCAGCACGATGGCAGCAACGTTACGCATCGGCGTCTGCGGTTTGCAGGGTAGCGCTGTGGCGCAATTGCCCGCGATCGACAATTTCTATCAACAGTCCGCCGACGCCCATCTTCTTGATATCGGCGGCACGGACCGGAATATCCGCCAGCAGCCGGTACAGCACCCAGTCGAAACCGTTTTCCTTCGGCGAACGGGCGCAACCCGGCGCACCGAGTACATCGACATTGCGCTCGCCGTCTTCAATACGGCCAACGAGCAGCAGATTGCCCGGATCAACCGGCATGCCGAAATGTTCTATCTCCCCGCCCGCCTGCTGAAGCGCGGACGGTATGACATCGCGCCGGTCAGTTATGGCCGATGCACCAAACACAATGATAATATCGCACTGCGCCACCATCTCAGCGACAGCCTGCGCCAGCGCCTGTGTTTCATGGGCAACGCGCGTCTCTGCAACGACGTTCGCTCCAGCCGGTGCGACCCGTTCGTCCAGCACGCGCAGCGTCTTTGCAATGGTCGCCGGCTTCAGTCCTGGGAGAAGGGTTGAGACAACACCGATGCGTTTCTTGCGGAAGGCTGCAACGGACAGGGGCGCCGCCTCGGCGCTGGACAGCGCTGCATCGAGCACATCTCCGGCAACGGCAAAGGGAATGATCTTGACAGTGCCGATCATCTCGCCTTCGACGACCCTGCGCCAGCGCTCTAGCGTCGCCACGGTAACGGCGGCATCGATGTCGTTGATCGCATCTATTGCTGCCGGATCGATACACAGGACACCGTCAGCCGTCGCAAAGAGATTGGAGCGGCCGGTAAAGGGTTTCTCCACACGCACATTGGCGCCGCCCACTGCCTGCGCCAGCCTGTAGGCCGCTTCGTCCTCACCGATATCGCCATCTTCGAGACGCGCCAGCACGATTTCGGCAACGCCCGCCTGTTGTAGCGCTTCGACATCGGCTGCAGTTATGCGATGGCCTTTTTTCAGCACAAGACCCTCGCGGCGCACGGCATGCACCACGATGCCGCCTAGCGCCTCGTCTACCGATGTCGCACCAAACTTCACGCAGATACTCCGGCAGCAACTTTAGGCGCGGCCGTCTCGGCGCGTAGCGGCTTCTTGCGCAGCGACATGATGACTTCGCCCAGCACGGCGACGGCAATTTCTGCCGGCGACACAGAACCGATATCAAGGCCGACCGGCGCCTTGATTCGTGCAATCTGCTCATCGGTAAAACCGGCCTCTTTCAGCCGTTCCACGCGCCGGCCATGTGTCTTCCGCGAACCGAGAGCGCCGATGTAAAAACAGTCTGCGCGCAAGGCTTCTTCCAGAGCCGGATCGTCGATCTTCGGATCATGGGTGAAGCAGGCCATCGCCGTATAGCGGTCCGGCTTCATGCCGGGCAGCACGTTCTGCGGCCAGTCGGCGATCAGGTTGACATCGGGAAAGCGCTCCGGCGTGGCAAAGGCCGTGCGCGGATCGATGATCGTCAGATCGAGACCGACAGTCCTGGCCATCGGCGCGAGCGCCTGGGAAATATGCACGGCCCCGATCACCACCATCCGCACGGGCGGCGTCTGCACGGTGAGAAAATAGTTCTTCCCCTCATGATCGACGGTACCCGATTTGCCCGAGCGCAACGCCTTGTCGAGAACATCCGCCATGGCGTCGGCTTCCATCTCGTCCTGCTTGACGAGGCGTTGTTCGCCACTGGCAAGATCGGTGATGAGAATTGCAGCACGCCGCGCAGCGCGCTCGACATTCAGCGCAGAGAGAAGTTCGAGTTTCATCAGTCCACCTTCTCGACATAAACCTTGATCTTGCCGCCGCAGGACAGGCCGACCCGCCAGGCCGTTTCATCGGCGACGCCGAATTCCAGCGTCCGCGCCTTGCCGTCCTCGATTGTGTCCATCGCTTCGGTCACGACCTCGCCTTCGACGCAGCCGCCCGAAACGGATCCCAGGAAATTACCCTCGTCGTCGATCACCAGATTCGAGCCGACCGGGCGCGGCGCCGACCCCCAGGTTTCGATCACCGTGGCAATGGCTACGCCCTTTCCGCCCTTCCGCCATTCCTCGGCGCGGGCCAGAATATCTTCGTCGGATGCAAGCATGGCAAAACTTCCTAATGTTCGCTAACGCGGGGAACCGCTATATACGATCCAATATAACGCTTCCAGCTTGATAACTTCAATGGTTGATTGCAGTTGCGGCGGGAAGCTGCCGGTACCGCTTCCGGTTACTACCTCCCAAGCGGCAAATCCCACTTGTAAGGCCGCTCACGCATCCAGGCTGGCGGCAGGATCGCTTCATCGGCCATCCCGCGCGCCCATGGCGCAAGACGGTGCACCTGCAGGAACAACTCGTCGGTCAGCGCCATACGGTCGTTCCGCCCTTGCAACGTACCGAAAGCAGCAACACTTCCAGCTCTGATCTTCACGACCGAGCGCGGAAACCGCCGGAATTCTGCGATCAGAAGCGACAGGCGCGCCGAAGCGCTGACATGGCTGGCAGCATGGAACAGCAAACTGTTCTGACCCTCGAAGAACACAGGCAGCACGCCGGCTTTCGCCTTCTGGACCAGTCCGGCAGTAAATGTCTTCCACGGAACTTCCTGCGCACGCCCGAAAACTCGCGGCGCAGTGGCAACGGTGCCGGCCGGAAACACCAGCAGCGTCTCGCCTGCTGCAAGCGCCGCCAGAGCGCGCTTTCGCGTTTCAAGATTGACTGCCAGCGCTTCGCGCGTATCGGAAAAGTGGATCGGCAGGCAATGCTCCCGGAACTCGGGGAACCGCTCGAACTCGTTATTGATCAGCACCTTGTAGGGCCGCTCCAGCTGCTCCGCCATGGCCGCCAGCGCGATGCCGTCGCCGATCCCGAACGGATGATTGGCGACGATGACCAGCGGCTGGTCCCCGGCAACGCGCACAGGCCATTGCGGCGCATCGATATCCAGCGTTACGTCCAAAAGGCGCAGCAATTCGTTCATCTTGCGCGGATGGACACCAGCGACTTCCCTACGCCAGACCTCATAGATCGCCATGTAATTGTGAACACCGGACAGGCGTTCCAGCCGCTTCAGCAGAAACGAGCGAATGCCGGCCTGCCGGGCCGACGATTCCCGTGCAATCGCATCGGCATCGTCGCGGCTTGCCATGGCTCACGCTGCCCGCTTCAGCCACAGGCGTGGATCGGTTGCGGCGCCCGCCGCCTCGCCGGACAGCGCATCGATCAGCGCTTCCATGCTGGCAAGGTTATGAACCGGCCGGAACTCGTCGACATGCGGCAACATGGTGCGAATACCCTGCGCACGCGCCTCGAACTTGTCGTAGCGCAGCAGCGGATTGAGCCAGATGAGCCGGCGGCAGGATTTGTGCAAACGCTCCATCTCGTGTTTCAGCTCCGGCGTGCCTTCCCGTTCAAGGCCGTCGGTGAACATCAGCACTATGGCGCCCTGCCCCAGCACGCGGCGCGACCATTGCCGGTTGAACAGTTTCAGGCACGAGCCGATCCGCGTGCCGCCCGACCAGTCGTCCACCTCAGCCGTGCACATTTCAAACGCCTCGTCCGGGTCCTTGTGGCGCAGAGCCCGGGTGACATTGGTCAGCCGCGTGCCGAACAGGAATGTATGCACGCGCCGCCGACGCTCGGTCAGCACATGGAGAAAATGCAGGAATACTCTTGTGTAATCGCTCATCGACCCGGAGATATCGCAGATCGCCACGACAGGCGGATGACGGGTCACCTGCGCCCGCCGGGCCAGCTCTATGCCGCTGCCTCCGGCCCGCAGCGACTTGCGGAAGGTCCGGCGCATATCGATACGCGCACCTTTCAGGTCGGAACGATAGCGGCGGGTCAGCACCTCGTCATTGGAAAGGCGCAGCCGCGCAATGGCCAGCTTGGCGGCGTTGATCTCCTCTGCCGTCATCTGCGCGAAATCTTTTTTCTGCAGAATTTCGGATGTTGAAACCGTAAAGCGCTGATCGACTTCCAGCTCCTGCTCCTGCACCTCCGGCTCGGCCCTTGGCATCAGCGCTTGTGCAAGCCGTGCCGCGCCGGCCTTCGGCTTCGGCGGCGGCTCGTTTTCACGATTGGGTTCGGCGATCGGCGACATCATTGCGATCAGCTTCTCCATGAAGCCGCGCCGCTTCCAGAAAATGTCGAAGGCCTGGTCGAAGAGCAGCAGATGCTCCCGCCGCGTCACGAACACGGCCTCAAGCGCTGCCTTGAAGTCCGTGCGGTTGGTGACACCGGATACCTTCACCGCCTCTATGGCATCGATAATGCTGCCCGGCCCCACGGGGAGGCCAGCGGCCCGCAAAGCCCGGCCGAAATGCATGATGTTTTCAACCAGCGAACCGGCCAGAGCCGGATCGCCATCCTGCGGCGGATTATTTTCGGTTTCCTGCTGCATCGGCTCGGACCACCCGGATTGGCGCAATCAGTCACGCACCAGAAATGTATTGTTCCCGGCTGTCTTTGCAATCCGCATGCCCCGGGAAATCAACGCATCGATGCAATCGAACGACCAGACATGCCGGCCAAGATGCTCGATGATGACGAGGCGCGGCACAAGGCTGTCCGGCGCAGCATCTAGGAAATGCTTCAGCACGCTGTCCTCGTGCCCTTCGACATCGATCTTCATGGCGTCGATATGGAAGATCGCGTGCTCGCCCAGAACGTCGATAAGCGGCCGGATGCGCACTTGCGGCCCCTCGCCGCCCAGCGCCAGCGAGCGCAGGCTGAGGTCTTCGCCGCCAAGTACGGCAAAACCGTCGCGGTCGCTCAACGCCACCTGAACCGCATGCACGCCCGGATGGCCGCACTGCGCGACATTGAAGGCAAGCCGCCCGTAGGTCACCGGATGCGGCTCGAAAGCAAGGATCGTCGCGTCGGGCCATGCAGCCTTCGAAGCAGCCAGTGTATGGACGCCGATATTCGCGCCGATATCGAGGAACACAGCATCAGCCTTGTCGATATAGCGTGCGACTATCGCCCGTTCCTGCGGATCGAACATCGAAGGCTTGAGGAATGCTTTCCACTCGCAGCGGTTTTCATCGAAATGACAGCGAACCGGCACGCCGAACAACTCGCCATCAATCGGGCCATCGCATCGGGCGCGCAGGAAATCGCGGATTTTCATCCGCGCCCCGCCCCGGCCAAGCGGCGTATGGCGCGCCAGCGCCACGACCAGCCGCGTCAGGGCGTCCGGCGCATAGGCGCCATAGGGCGCATGCGCGCCTTCGGCGTGCAACGCCTGGCGTGTATCATCCATGTCGATCCCCAGCCCGGTGGCGCCCTCTATCTTAGGGGCAGCCTGACTTTGCCTTGCATTGCGCCAGCGCCGCTTGTCCTTCGGCTGCGCATTTGTTCATCTCGCTCACCCGTGCTGCCAGAGCAGCTTGTTCTGCCACGGTCGGGCTCTCCGGATTTTTCGGCTCCGCCGCCTCGGGTAACTTGTCCTGGCACGCCTGCAGATTGCCATGCAGCGTCTCCAGACATTTGACGCAGGAGAGCGACTGGGCCGCCGCTGCAACCGGTACCGCCAGGCCAGCCACTACGAGCGCGATATGCATTATTGTTTTCATCGAACTCATACCCGCAACTCGCTGCGCATGTCGGCAAGCAGCTGCTCGACTTTGGCGCCGCCGACCTTTTCGATATCGTCCTGGTATTTCAGTATGACGCCCAGCGTATCGTTTACCAGCGAGGGATCTAGCGCGACTGCATCGAGTTCGTGCAGGGCGCCTGCCCAGTCCAGCGTTTCGGCAACGCCGGGCAGTTTGAACAGATCTTCCTTACGCAGTTTCTGGACAAACGCGACGATCTCGGACGTCAGTTTTTCCGGCGCGCCCGGCACCTTGGTGCGGACGATTTCCGTCTCGCGGGCAGCATCGGGGTAGCCGACCCAATGATAGAGGCAGCGCCGCTTCAGCGCATCGTGGATTTCCCTCGTCCGGTTCGACGTGATGATAACGATAGGTGGATGTTCTGCCCTCACGGTCCCCAGTTCCGGAATGGTCACCTGAAAGTCCGAGAGGATTTCCAGCAGGAAAGCTTCGAAAGCCTCGTCCGTGCGGTCCAGTTCGTCGATCAGCAGCACGGGCGGGCCTTCAGTAGCCGGCTCCAGGGCCTGCAGCAGCGGCCGCTTGACCAGATACCGCTCGGAAAACACATCGCCTTCCAGCCGCTGGCGATCGGTCTCGCCGGACGCTTCCGACAGCCGGATCGCCATCATCTGCGAGGCATAGTTCCATTCGTACACGGCGGACGAAACGTCGAGCCCTTCATAGCACTGCAGGCGGATCAGCCGGCGGCCCAGCGTGACCGACAACACCTTTGCGATTTCGGTCTTGCCAACTCCAGCCTCGCCTTCCAGGAACAACGGTCGGCCCATCCGCAGCGACAGGAACAGGACCGTTGCCAGCGAACGGTCGGCAACATAGTCGGCGCCGGTCAGCAGCGTCAGCGTGTCATCGATTGATTTGGGGAGATCCATACCGGTCCTGCTTCTGGCGGCCGCTCCTCACGGCCGAAAACGCGTTGGCTCTATAAATCAACGCACAGACGCGTATCCGTAAAACCAACGATCCCGGACCGCTGCAAAGCAGCGTCCGGGATACGAATTGCAGCGGCTATCGCGCTTACTTGCCGTTGGCCTTGTCAACTGCGCGGCGCGTCATGACGCCGATCAGATGGGCGCGATATTCCGCATCGGCATGAATATCGGTGTTGAGACCGTCCGCAGAGGCCTTCACACCTTCCAGTGCCTTGGAATGGAACTTCGCCGTCAACGCCGCTTCGAAGTTGTCGGCACGGAACACGCCGTTGGAGCCTGCGCCGGTGACCGCAACACGCACGTCCCGGCCTTTCTTGGCGACGAACACGCCAACCAGCGCGAAGCGGGAAGCCGGGTTCGGAAACTTCATGTAGGCGGCCTTGGCCGGGAACGGGAACGACACCTTGGTGATCAGTTCGCCTTCTTCCAGCGCTGTTTCGAACAGGCCAAGGAAGAATTCGTCGGCGGGAATCTTGCGCTTGTTGGTGATGATCGTAGCATTCAGCGCCAGGCAGGCAGCCGGATAGTCGGCAGCCGGATCGTTGTTGGCGATGGAGCCGCCGATCGTTCCCTTGTTGCGCACAGCCGGATCGCCGATCATGCCGGCCAGGTCGGCCAGCGCGGGAATCTTCTCGCGGATTTCAGGAGAAGTTTGCACTTCGACATGGCGGGTCAACGCGCCGATGATGACATTGCGCGCCTTCATCTCGATGCCGCGCATCGCGTCGATGCGGGACAGATCGACGATGGTCGACGGCGACGCCAGCCGCTGCTTCATCGTCGGCAGCAAGGTCTGGCCACCGGCGAGATACTTGCCGTCTTCAGCTTTCTCGATGGCATTCGTCGCCTTGCGCGGCGAATCCGGCCGTTGATAGGTAAATGCATACATCTGTCGTCTCCCTGTCCATATCCCAAGAGCGGGCTGCAATTGCGCCCGCAGCAGTTGACCAAATTCTATTCCGCTGCCGCCTTCATCACCGCCTTGCGCGCAGCCTTCCACACCGCCTGCGGCGTCGCCGGCATCGGCACATCTTCGTGACCCACGGCATTCGTGATTGCATTGATGACCGCCGGCGGCGCGGCAATCGCGCCCGCTTCGCCGCAGCCCTTGATGCCAAGAGGATTGGACGGGCACGGCGTGCCGGTCATTCCCACCTGATAGGAGGGAAGGTCGTCCGCCCGCGGCATGCAGTAATCCATGTAGCTTGCCGTCACCAGCTGCCCGCTCTTGTCATAGACCGCGCCTTCGAGCAGCGCCTGGCCGACGCCCTGCGCGATACCGCCGTGCACCTGTCCCTCGACAATCATCGGGTTGATGACATTGCCGAAGTCGTCGACGGCGGTCCAGCGCTCGATTACCGTCTTGCCGGTATCGGGATCGATCTCCAGCTCGCACACATGCACGCCTGCCGGGAAAGTGAAGTTCGTCGGATCCCAGAAGGCGCTTTCCTTGAGGCCGGGCTCCAGATCCTGGCCGTTGAACTTGTGCGCGATATAGGC
>JAPOIA010000121.1 GCA_029979185.1 Alphaproteobacteria bacterium
GATAGCGAGTGTAACTTGAACGTCCGCAATGGACTCGCGGATTGATATCGAACGGTCAATGAGTACATTGATATTGATCGAGGCAGGGACCTGGGCGCGATAGCGCGGCAACCTCTCCTTAACCGAATCCACCACCTCGACGGTATTGGCATCTGACTGCCGGAATATGGCCAGGGTTATCGAGCTAGTTTTCTTGAACCAGGCCTGCGACTCATTATTTTCGACGGAGTCGTAGACCTTGGCGATTTCCTTTAGGCGCACGGGCGAACCGTTTCGCCAGGCGACGACGAGATCCTGGTATCCGTCCGCTTTCGTTATCTGGCCCGATGCCTGTAATGAGATCTTACGAGTAGATCCACGCAGGTCACCGACCGGTGCGGAGGAATTGGCTTGGGCGACGGCGGCCCGAACCTCATTGAGGGTCATCCCTCGCGCGGCAGCCTTGTCGGCATCCACTTCGATGCGCACGGCGAACTTGCGCTCGCCGTATATCAGCACCTGTGCAACGCCGGTCAACTGAGAAATCTGCTGCGCCAGAACCTGGGAGGCATAGTCATTGATCGTCGACAGGTTGAGCGTAGGCGACGTGACGGAAAGGAACAGGATAGGGGAGTCCGCCGGATTGCGTTTTCGGAAACTCGGCGCTTCGGTAACTTCAGCCGGCAGCCGCCGCTGCGTAGCCGCAATCTGCGTCTGCACGTCCAGTGCGGCGCCATCGATATTGCGGTCGAGGTCGAACTGCATGGTGATGGTCACACGTCCCGGCTGGGAGGTGGACGTCATCTGGGTGATGCCGGGAATGGTCGCAAAAGCGCGTTCAAGCGGCGCTGCGACGGAGGCCGCCATGGTTTCCGGGCTGCCGCCGGGCAGGCGGGCAGTAACGCTGATGGTCGGATAGTCGACCCGGGGCAGGGCGGCTACTGGCAGTTTCAGATAACCAAAGATGCCGAACACAATGAACGACATCATCAGCAATGTCGTCATTACCGGGCGGCGGATGCAGGTTTCCGAGAGTCCCATCAGCTGTCTCTCTTGGGCTGGCCGTTACTGGGCCGATTGTTCCGAATTTGCACTCTCGAGCCATTGCGCAAGGAAAGCGCGCCCTCGATCACCACTGTCTCGTTGCCTTCCAGGCCACTTTCGAGGATTTCCCGTCCTTCCTGGGCGCGGATGATCTTGACCAGTTTGACCTTGGCGACGCCGTCCTCCACGGCAAAGACGTATGTTCCATCCTGGCCGGACTGTATCGCTTCGCGCGGCACGGACAGGACTTCCTTGTCGCGGCGCAGAACGACGCGCAGGTCGCATAGTTGTCCGGGCCAGAGTAATTCGTCCAGGTTCTCGAAAATCGCATGGACGGTTATCGTACCGGTACCGGTATCGATGGTGTTTTCGATCAGCTTCAATTTACCGGTAGCCGAACGGGTCGAGCCCTGAGGCCGGGCGGTGACTTCGCCGATGCCGGTTTCTATCGCCTTGCGGATTTCCGGTAGCAGGGCCTGGGGCAGGGAGAAGGAGACGTATATCGGCGCTGACTGGATGATTGTCACTAGAACGCCGGTGGCGGAATTATCACCAGCGCGAATGGTGTTGCCGGGCTTGGCGTTGAAGATGCCGATACGACCGGAGATAGGAGCCTTTATTGTGTAATAGGTCAGCTGGACTTCGAGATTGTCGATCTGGGCCTTGTCGGCTTCAATGGCGGCCGCTGTCGTTGCGACCTTCAGGCGGGCATTCTCGACGTTGATCCGGTTACCGGCCCTGCGGGCCAGCAATTCCTCGAACCGGCGGACATCACGCTGCGACTGTTCGTTTTCGGCCATGTCCTTGGCCAATGCAGCCTTGGCTTGGCGGATTTGCGCGCGAATCTGGCGGGAGTCCAGCTCGACGAGCACATCGCCTTCCTTGACCTTGGCGCCATCCGCGACCAGCACCTTCTGGATGATGGAGTCGACGCGCGACTTGACGTTAACCGTAGCAAAGGCCTTGGTGGAGCCGAGCGCCTCGATCAGATAGGGAATTTCGCCACGCGTAGCCTTTGCCACCAGCACCGGAACCGGCCGGCGTGGTCCGCGCGACCGGCCTCCACGCCCGGGAGGGCCACTGCGTGCTTCGGATCTTCCCGCTCCGGGCGGGCTGCCGGCACCTGGAGGCCTGCCAGCACCCGGGCGACCAGCGGCTGGAGTTCCTCCTGCTGCCTGCTGGCCTGACGATGTGGAAGCTTTATAGGCCGGCAACATGGATTCGACAGCTTCGGGCAACTTTTCCCGGAGACCAGCAGCCTGTTTCGCGCCGTCGGGATAGACATAGTCCGCGAGTTGGGGCCATGCCACGACGGCAGCGACACCAGCAATGCCCAAGGTAATCAGCGTTTTCGAGACTTTCCCGAATATCATGTCCTGCAAACTCCCAAGGCGGCGCGATACCTCGCCTGCCATTAATGCCTCATGCCCAGCCCAACTGCATTCCGGCAGATTCAATCCGGAGTACGCGCAGGACATCCGGTTGATTACCTCGCCTGCTATGCTTCTTCAATCCGGCAGTGGACAGCTTCTTCAGTATTTGCAGACTGCCTGGCTCATACGCACTAAACTAATAGTTTTTCGCGGCTTTACCGACGGTCTCGCCTCAGCGGCCTTGACGCGGCTGCCGAGCGGCAAGCCGGTCTCTCCGTTACGGTTCAAGACGCGCCAAGCCCGTTCTCTACCTCCCCCCTCACCCGAGTCGCATGATGGTGTCTCGCACAGGCATTTCCGGATTTGCCACGCCTATTTTACCGCAAATATAGCGATTTTGGCCGATTGCGATAATTAAATTGAATTTATTTTTCGCCCAAAATAGGCGGATGACAATCCGCGGACCTTAGTCCGTACGGGTTTGCTGCAGCGCACGCAGCCAGCGCACTCTCGCCGTTTCCAGCCCCCAGACCGCAGCAAAGCTAAGAAATACCCAGCGCCAGTGGTCGATATCGATCTGGAAACCTTGCAGCAGGAGCACGAACAGCGCGGAGAACCAGACCTGTGCATTGAATCGATAAGGCGAGGGCGCAAACATCAGCCGGAAGCCAACATAGCAGGTCGTTGCCACGATCATGATCCAGGCGAAGCCGCCGATCCAGCCGTAGGATGCAAATCCATTGATATAGGAGTTGTGCGGCTCGAGCTGGAAGACCAGGCGGAAGCGCAGGGGGCCGAAGCCATTCGGCAATTCCAGGAGCATCGGAAGGGAACGGAGCTGGTTGCCGAAGCGGCCGGTGGGACCAGCGTCATAGTCCTGCACCGGATTGAAGCGCAGGGCTTCGATCTGGTTGGCATGTACGAGGCCATTTGCCGGATGCGACAGCCTGAAGGTCAGTCGCGGCGCTTTGCAGCGCTGACTTTCGACGACGCATACAGGGACAATCTCATCCATGCATTGCCGGTCCTACGCACGCATGGAGCACCATTCACGCTCTATGCAGTACCCGGTTTTGCTGACCGAACCGCAGGCCTGTGGTGGGTGGAACTGGAAGAGGCAGTTCGTGTTCTGAATCAGGTTGAGGTGGCCGCCGGTGGCGGCATTATCACGTTAGACTCATCGAATAACTCATAAAAAATATATTTTTTAATTATTTGTGATGGCTTCTTCGTGTGATGCATGAAACGAAAATGCGCTGCATTATCCGAGGTCTGGCAGATCGTGCCGGAATTGATTGGCGCGCCATAGTCGCCGAGGCCTGCATGGATTGGGAAGAGCTCAAGCAGATTGCTGCCGATCCATTGTGTACCATCGGGACCCACACACTGACCCATCCAATGCTGGCGAAGGCAGATGCGGAAACCATGCGGCATGAGATATCGGCCAGCCGGTCGCGGCTCCAGGAACCTCTTGGAAGCGCCGTTCATCATTTCGCTTATCCGGTGGGAGATCCCGGTTCCGCCGGTCCGCGCGAATTTACGGCCGTTGCGGAGTTGGGGTTCGCCAGCGCGGTCACGACCCGGCCCGGAATGGTGTTCACAGAGCATGGGGCTCACCTGCACGCCCTCCCGAGACTGTCCATCAATGGCAACTGGCAGGACCGGGCCGCACTCGAAGTGCTCCTGTCCGGGGCGCCTTTTGCAGTCTGGAACCGGGGCCAGCGCGTTAACGCCGCGTAAATCCTGTTCGCAATTCGCCCTTACTGATCACGTGAGGGGTCGGCGCCGCCCTCCATCCACTTGATGAGCGGCATCACAGGCACAATCCAGCCAAGGCCAAGCAGGGCATAGCAGATGCCCTGAACAAGCTTGCCCGCCTCCTGCAGTGGCCGCGACTGGGCCAGCGCCATGGCGACCAGGGCGTAGACCACCACGAAAACCAACAGGATGACGGTGCCGACAAGTTTCCGGTTGCGCCGTTGCATGGCTGCTCCGCAGAGGTGAAGAGAGGCATCTTGCCGCCCCGCTGGACGGGGCCGCTATCCCGGCTTATGTCTTGGATGAAGCAATCAAGCAACCTTTGGGGGCCTGCGTGAGCGCAGAGGATCAGAATAAGCCGGCATCCGACGCTGGCAAACCCGGTAACTCGCCCGCGTCGGCCGCGGAAAGTGCAGCCGCAACGTCTCCTGCGGATAGTGTAAAAGCTGCGGCCGGAACGGTTGAGCCTGCGCCAGCCACGGTCATGCCCTCGCCGGAACCTGCTGTAGCTTTGGCGGATTCTCCAGCCTCACTTGCTGGCGAGCCGGTAGCGGCGGCTGCTGCAGAAATTGTACCGAAAGTGGTGCGGCCCCTTGCAGATCCGATGAAGCCGGTACGCATTTGGCTTTGGCTTTTGGTCGCCATGGTATTCGCCATGGTGATCGTCGGCGGCGCAACACGGCTGACCGAGGCTGGCTTGTCCATTACCGAGTGGAAACCGATTACCGGCGTTATTCCGCCCCTGTCGGATGCCGCATGGATGGAGACATTCAACAAGTACAAGCAGATCCCCCAGTACAAGGAAATGTTCTCCACCATGACCCTGGCCCAGTACAAGGTCATCTTCTACTGGGAGTGGGGGCATCGGCTTCTAGGCCGCCTGATCGGGCTGGTCTTTATTGTGCCGTTTCTGATCTTCCTGTTCATGCGCCGGATCAACGCGGCGCTGTTCTGGAAGCTTCTGGGCATTCTGACTTTGGGAGCGATTCAGGGCGGAATTGGCTGGTGGATGGTGAAATCGGGCCTGTCGGGCCGGGTTGAAGTCGCGCCTGAACGGCTGGCGGTTCACCTGTTGCTGGCGTCGTTCACTTTCGTGGCGCTCATTTGGGTAGCGATGAATCTGCGAACTCGTGCTACCGAGCCAGCGGCGTCGGACGTGCGCGGGGAAGCTACGGGGCTTATCGTAGCAATTCTGATCCAGATCGGGCTTGGCGCCCTGGTCGCCGGCGCGCGGGCTGGACTGACCTACAATACCTGGCCGCTGATGGACGGGCATTTCATGCCGTCCATCGAGAAGCTGACCAGCATGCAGCCACTGTGGAAGAACTTCCTCGAAAACCCGACGACGCTGCAGTTCCAGCACCGGATCTTCGCTTATCTGCTGGTACTTCTGGTACTCGGCCACGCCTTCAAGGTCATGCAGTCCGCTGCCGGGGCTCGCGCGATCCGCCGTGCCTGGACTCTTTCTGTCCTTGTGCTGGTGCAGGCGGCTTTGGGTATTCTTACTCTGCTTTACGTGCTGCCTGCCGGGAAAATGCCGATACACCTTGCACTGACGCATCAGGGCGTGGCTTTTCTTCTGCTCGCCATGGCTGTCGTACATCGCGCTGCAATGGCCAAGCCGGGGGCGACCGCCGGGACTGCCGCCAACGGTTCCGAATTCCAGGTCGAGCCGGTTGTTCTCGACCGGTCCAATCCGGGGCCTGCCGGAAAACCGGACGAAACGGCAATTGCTACCTGATCGCCTGATCCGCTTTGACCGGCGCGTGCCGGTATGCAATAGGACTGGCGCTTCGGGGCCGGCGGCCCATTGAGGGACGCCCAAGCCAATCAAGAAAAATTCGGGGTGCAGCCGAGGCTCGCGCACGGGGGGGTGACCAGGATGACAGCCAGCGGCGAATTACGCGATCCGGCTCCCGTCGAGCCTGCCACCGACGACAGTATTGCCTATTATGGCCAGGGGCTTGCCGGCAGGGTGGTGTTCGGTCTGGCGTTTCTCATGACGCTGGTGGCGATTCTCTGGAATACCGATGCCCTGTCCCATGCCGGTTTCGCCTTCGTGCCCGAGCAGCTTTATGCGCTAGAACTGGGCCTTGCTCTGGCGATCGTGTTTCTCGGCTGGCGGCTCAATCGCAGCCGCATCGGAGCGGTTCCTGCCTACGACATAGCGCTGGCTGTTTTTTCGCTGGGCTTGCTCGGCTGGCTGGCCTGGGACTTCGATGCGGTCAAGAATACGGAATTCGCCAATTCCACACAGTTCGGTGCGGTTATTGGCGGAATCATCGCGCTCCTGATCATTGAAGCGCTGCGCCGTACCGCGGGTTATGTCATCCTTGCGGTGGTTCTGGTGTTCGTTCTGTATGCCCCGGTGGCGCATCTGGTGCCGGGTCCGCTGGGCGGAGCCAAGGTCGAAGTATGGAAACTGGCGATCAATCTCGGTTTCAATCCGAATGCGATATTCGGAATTCCGCTTGAAGTGGGAACGACCGTCGCCATCATGTTCATCTTCTTCGGGCAGGTCCTGTTCCGGGCCGGCGGCGGCAACTTCTTTACCGACCTTGCCATGTCTTCAGTCGGCCGGCGCCGGGGCGGGGCCGCGAAGATTTCCATAGTCGGGTCGGCTCTGTTCGGAACGATTTCCGGAACGGCGGTTTCCAATGTTGTGACGACGGGCATCATCACCATTCCGCTGATGCGCAAGGCCGGCTACAAGCCCACCGACGCAGGGGCGATCGAGGCCATCGCCTCGACAGGCGGGCAGTTGATGCCGCCGGTCATGGGCATTGCCGCTTTTCTCATGGCTGAATTCCTCGACGTGCCCTATGCGAGCATTGCACTTGCCGCGCTGGTGCCCGCCGTCCTGTATTATCTGGCTGTTTTCATCCAGGTCGATCTTATCGCCGCGCGCGACAAGCTGTCTTTCGTGGAGGCGACGCGCACGCCTTTGAAAATCGTATTCGCGCGCGGCTGGCACTTTATCGTGCCGTTTGTTTTCCTGATCTACGCGCTGTTCTGGCTCAACATGCCACCGGCGCAGGGGGCCTTCTATTCGGCAGCCATTGTCGTGGTGCTCGGCATGGTGCTGTCTGGCGGCGGTACTCGGATCAAGCTGGCAGACATTCCCGAGATGCTGGCCAGTACGGGCATGATCGTCGTCGAATTGCTGATGATCGTCGCCAGTGCGGGCATCGTCATCGGCATTCTCAACCTGACGTCGCTGGGCTTCGCCATATCCCTGTTCCTTGTCAGCCTGGGCGGCGGCCAGTTGTGGTTGGTGCTGCTGATTACGGCAGCCGTCAGTATCGTACTCGGCATGGGTATGCCGACTGCTGTTGTTTACATCCTGCTGGCGGCAATGATTGCACCGGCGGTGATCGAGGCGGGTGTCGACCCGATGCAGGCGCATCTGTTCATCCTGTATTTCGGCATGATGTCGATGATCACGCCGCCGGTTGCACTGGCGGCCTTCACCGCTGCAACCCTGACAAAGGCGAGCCCTATGGGCACCGCCATGGCGGCGATGCGGCTGGGCTGGGTGGCCTATGTGGTGCCTTTCCTGTTCGTACTGTCGCCGAGCCTGATATTGCACGGTACGCCGAGAAATATTGTCATCGACGTGCTGACCGCATTCATTGGCGTTTATATCGTAACCGTGGCCGGCGTCGGCTACTTCACACGTCCGCTCGGACTGCCGGTCCGGGGGCTTCTGCTCGTTTGCGGCTTCGCCGGAATGCTTCCTGTTGCCTTCATCAAATGGGGCGCATACGCTAGCGGCGGGGCCATGCTGGTGGGCGTATTGCTGCTGTTTTGGGAATGGCTGGCCGTGCGCCGGAACGGAAATATATCGGGCAGCGGGGCTGCCTGAATAAACTTCTGCTGACATATCGGAATTCAACACATGGCGGCCAAGTCTGGCGCGCCCGCAAAGGAGGAAAACCTGACATGAAGATCACTCATCTGGCGGCATCGGCACTTGCTGCAACGGTCATTGCGTCTCCGGCAATGGCGCAGGTCGTCGTCATGGGAACGACGACGCAGGGCAGTCTTGCCTACAATACGGGCGTTGCCGTCGCGAAGGTCGTTTCCGCCAAAACCAGCATCAAGATGCGTCCGCAGCCGCTCGGGGGAACCTCGAATTACATTCCGATGATCAACCGCAAGGAAGTGATGTTCGGCCCCATAACGGCGCTCGATGTCTTCAATGCCTACAAAGGCAAGCTTAACTTCACCGGCCAGCCGCAAAGCAACCTCAGGGCGGTGGGCGTGGCCTATCCTCTGCGGACAGGTGTGGTCGTTCCCGCCGATGCGCCAATCACCA
>JAPOIA010000122.1 GCA_029979185.1 Alphaproteobacteria bacterium
CCGGTTCATAGCGATAGACGTCCAGCGCGGCTCCTGCCAGATGGCCGGATTTCAGCGTGCCGTAGAGGGCTTTCTCGTCCATGATGCCGCCGCGCGAGGTGTTGATGACATAGGCTCCCTTTTTCATCTCGGAAAGGAAATCGGCGTCGATGAACTTCTCGTTTTCCGGAATGTAGGGGATGTGGACCGATACAAAATCGGACTGTGCAAGCAACTCCTCACGCGAGACGTAGACAACACCACCGAGCTCCTGCTCCTCGGCTGCCGAAAGCGGCGTGCGCTTGTGATACAGCACTCTCATACCCATGGCGCGCAGGCGGCGGGCAGCAAGACCGGCATTCTCGCCCATGCCGATGAAGCCCATCGTATGTTCGGACAGCACGCGGATGTCACGAATGCCGGCCCAGTTGAACTTGTTGCGGGGCGGATCGGCGGAGAACGCGCCCTGTAACGATGCATCCCGCTGCGCCTTCACGCTGCCGTGTGCCTGCAACAGGCTGCGCGCCAATGCCAGAACGAGGGCGACGATATTGTCGGCGCAGGACAGGCTGGAGATGCGCTGCAGGTCGGCGACCGACAGTCCCAGCCGCTTCGCCGCCGCCAGGTCGATATGGCGCGAGACCTTGCCGAACTGCTGAATGTGCTTCACGCGGCCGGCGCAGGCTTCGAGGCGCGCTGCTGTCATCGGCGTGGTTTCCAGGATCACCACATCGGCGGCCGGCAAGGCCGCATCGAGCTGCGCCTCATCCTTCGGCATCGTCACCGTGATATTGGCTGGCAGGGCAACCTTGTCTGCGATGGACGTCAGATGCGCGACATGGGGTTCAAAGCCATCGCCGAAGAAATATCTGAGGACCTTCTCGCCCTCTGGCGTCAGCTTGCGGAGCAATGCCATCTCCATCAGCCGGAAGAGATTGTCCTCCTCGCCGAAAACCACATGAAGTTTGTCCTGACCCGCCATCTGTCTCTCCCGATATTTCGTTGCTCTTGCAAT
This sequence comes from Alphaproteobacteria bacterium, assembly GCA_029979185.1. Lineage (GTDB taxonomy): Bacteria > Pseudomonadota > Alphaproteobacteria > Rhizobiales > Beijerinckiaceae > Terripilifer. The sequence continues at coordinate 995 of JAPOIA010000122.1, forward strand.
TCTGAAACCTGCTGCGGCGTTTCACTCAACTGTCAGACGCAGCATGCGCACCGGCCAGCCGCCCGGAGGTAAAAGCCCAGGACAGGTGATGACCGTGTCCTTCCAGCAGAACGCCGCCCTGTCCGGCGGACCCGGCCGCATAAAGTCCGGGGACCGGCTCGCCATCGCCGCCGATGACGCGCAGGCGCTCGTCGACCTTTAGCCCGCCTTCGCTGAAAACGATCCACGAGAGAACCGGACCAAGGGCATAGAAAGGCCCGGCCTCAATGGCTGCCCGTCCATCCTCCGGGGTGCGCGATGCGTTGAATTCCTGCACGGAGCTTTTCAGGACATCGGCGCCGACGCCCATTTTTTGCGCCAGCTCCACCATGGTAGCCGCCTTGCAGACCACGTCCGGGCGTGTCTTTTCGTAGTCGGTCAGATCGGCGTAGCCGACACCCGGCGCAGTAGAGATGAAATTCGGATAGGCGCGGAACTGTTCGGCAACTTCCGAACCGAAAACGATCCAGGCGCTCTTGTCGCTCTGCTTGCCGATATGATCCTGCGGGCGGTTCAGTTCATCACAGAAACGAACGCCATCCAGGTTGACCAGCATAGCGCCCTTCTGGAAAAGCTGGTGCGAAGGCGCAAGGAATGTCGTTACAAAACCCAGAAGGAAGGGACGCATCAGCTTATCCGGCACGATCTTCATACCCTTTAGGATGAGACGCGCCAGCAATGGCCACGGCGGCAATTTCGAGATGATGCTGGGGTTCGGTGGCGCACGGAAGCGGATTTCGGGACCCCACGCCAGATCGCCGTTGATGACCTGGCCGCCGATTTCCTCGCCCATGCGCTGGCCATCGCCGGTGCTCAGCGGATTGATGCCGGATATGTCGAGCAGGGGTCCGCTCATGTATTTCGACTTGTAGTCCACACCGGCGGAACTGAAATCGCCCGAAGCAAGGATCACGGCCCGCCGGGCGGTGACGGTCTCGCCGCCTTGCAACGCAACACCCGTCACGCGGCCATTGTCAGCGAGCAGCTTCTGCACCTGCGCCTGCGTGCGAATACTTGCTCCCTCTTTCCTGCAGGCCTTTTCCAGTTGGCGGACGAAGCCCCTGGAATGCGGAATGATCGCATGCATGCGGGGGAAGCGATGGGGCGGCTCCGGCAGAGGCCCCATGAACACGACGCCGAGACTTTCCAGAATGTCGATGGTCTCGCGGGCATTGTCGACGAGCAGGCGGCGCAGTTGCAGATTGTCGCGATTGGCCAGCGGGCCGGCGAATTTCGCCATATCCTCGAAATGCCAGTCGGCATTGTCCTTGATGCCGGCGCTGCGTTGCAGGCGCGTATCCGTTGCGGTCAAAGTGCCGACCGACATACCGGTGGTGCCGCCGATATGCTCGCCTTTTTCCAGCACGACTGCGGATGCGCCGTTGCGGGCTGCGGACCATGCTGCCATGAGCCCCGTGCCGCCACCACCGACGACCACGACATCATATGTACCGGCGTAGTCACTCATCGCGCGCTCAAACGTTCATTTCGCGAAATGCGGCCTGCGCTTCGACCGTCGCGCGCTGGCCGGCGGGCGCGCCGCAATAGGCGGCGTTCTGCAGGATGATTTCCTTCACCTCGTCCTTGTTGAGGCCGTTGTTGAACCCGGCCTTCACATGCAGGCGAAACTCCTCCCAGCGGCCGAGCGCCATCATGACGGACAGGACCATGCAGGAGCGTGTCTTGAGATCGAGACCGGGCCGGTTCCAGACGGACCCCCACACCTGGCGCAGAATGTAGTCCTGGATTTCACCGCTGAAATCGTCGCGATTGGTGCGCGATGCGTTGACGCTGGCCTCGCCGAGCACCTTGCGCCGCATTTCCAGTCCCGCGGCCTGCCGCTCCTCGTCGGTCATTGAAAGTCCTCCCGGCCTGTTTGTCCATTTGTTGTTCAGAACAGTATAACATCAGCAGGCGAGCGCAAGATCGCGCCCGCCCAGCCGCACTCGATCTATCCGCCGGCGGTCTTTTTCCCGCCCAGTACCGCGATCTCGCTGTCACTGAGACCGAGGACGGACTTCAAGATTTCGTCTGTGTGTTCGCCGAGTATTGGCGGACCCATGCGGTATTCCACCGGCGTCTGCGACAAATGGATGGGATTGGCGACGCTGGCTACGGTGCCGGCGCCCTGATGCGGCAGACGCAGTGCAATCTGCCGGTGCTTGACCTGGGGGTCCTCGAAGACCGTGTCGATCGTATTGATCGGCCCGCAAGGCACCGCGTTGGCGGACAGCAGGTCGATCCATTCCATCGAAGTCTTCAACTTGATGATCTCGCCCATCAGCGGGATAAGAACTCCGCGGTTGGCGACGCGCGACTTGTTGTCGACAAAGCGCGGATCGGCGGACACGTCCGCGATGCCTGCAAGCTTGCAAAAGCGCTGGAACTGACCATCGTTACCGATAGCGAGCATGATGTGGCCATCGGAGGTCGGAAAGGATTCATAGGGTGCAATGCTGGGATGAGCATTGCCAAGTCGCGGCGGCATGATGCCGCTTTGCAGATAGCCATGCGACTGGTTCGCAAGCGCAGCGATGATGCAGTCCAGCAAGGCCAGATCGATTTGCTGCCCTTCGCCGGTCGCATCGCGATGGCGCAATGCTGCAAGTATTGCGTTGGACGCATACAGACCGGTGATGACATCGACCAGCGCCACGCCGACTTTAACCGGCCCGCCGCCAGGTTCGCTGTCGGGCTTGCCGGTGACGCTCATCAAGCCGCCCATGCCCTGCATCAGCAGATCGTAGCCAGCCTCCTGCGCGCGCGGACCATCCTGACCGAAGCCGGTGATCGAACAATAGATGAGGTCGGGCTTGATTGCTTTCAGGCTCGGATAATCGAGACCGTATTTGGCCAGTCCGCCGACCTTGAAGTTCTCGATCAAGATGTCGGACTTCGCAATCAGCCTGCGGGCGACTTCGCTGCCCTCCGGCGTGTTGATATCGAGGACTATCGACTTCTTGTTGCGATTGGTACAGGCGAAATAGGCCGCATCGGTAAGTTGCTCGCCATCCTCTCCCTTCAGGAACGGTGGCCCCCAGGTGCGGGTATCGTCGCCAGTTCCCGGCCGTTCGATCTTGATAACCTCGGCGCCGAGATCGGCAAGCAGCTGCGTTGCCCAGGGACCTGCCAGAATGCGCGCAAAATCTATAATCCGGATGCCATTCAAAACGCCCATTCCACTCCCCTTTGTCCTGACGTGCAGTGCTTGCCGTAGCGCGTTGGCATAGGTAGGGAATACTGATAGCTTTGGCAATTCATCGAAACAGCCGCCGGGAGGACACCGAATGGCTTACACGCTGGAAGAATTCTGCGAGAACACGACCCGCACGCTGGCGGGCACACCGGGAGCGGCTGGACGGGACGCAGTGCGCCAGGACCTGGAAAAACTGCTCAAAGACAAGGATTTCGTCGCCAAGTACTGCGGTCCGGATGCCGAGCCGGGTATTCGCACGGTCTATCGCTGCCCGGAAACAGGCTATAACGTACTCGTTCACGTCTATGAGAAGGGCAAGAAAGGCCCTCCGCACGACCACGGCGACTCATGGGCGATCTACGGCCAGGCCGTAGGGCATACGGTCATGACGATCTGGAAACGGCTGGACGGCGGCGACGCCAAGGGCAAGGCAAACCTTGAACAGGACAAGGTTTTCCGGCTGGACCCGGGCATGGCCGGCAAGTTCGAGCCGCGGGACATCCACGGCATCGAAATCTCCGACGGCAGCAAGTTCGTTCGCATGACCGGCACAGACCTGAACACGATCGAAACACTGGTCTTTAATGCCAGCGAAGGCACGGTCCAGCCGGGCAACCGGCTGTAAGCTGCCGAAGCCAGATGAGATCATCCAGGATGGCTGCAAGCATAGCGGCCGAGAGCCTGTTCGAGCAGTTGCGCGCCGAATGCAGCGAGATTGCCCTTCTCGACGTCCGCGAGGAAGGCCGATATGGCGCGGGGCATATACTCGTCGCCAGCGCCCTGCCCCTCAGCCGTCTTGAGTTGGGCATAGAAGCGCTCGTGCCGCGCCGCGAAGCTGCCATCGTCGTCTATGATGACGGCGACGGTCTTGCCGCGAGGGCCTGCGACAAACTCACCAGGCTTGGATACGCCAATACCATGGTTCTCGACGGCGGACTGCCCGGCTGGATCGCGGCTGGATACGAAGTCTACGAAGGGCTTAATACGCCAAGCAAGGCGCTGGGTGTCTTCGCGCATCGCGAATTGACTATCCCGGAAATCGCTCCGGATGATCTGGCCGGCCTGATGGAAGCCGGGGGAAAAGTTGCCATTCTCGACTGTCGGCCGTTCACTGAATTCCAAAACGGCAGCATTCCCGGCGCTTCAAGCTGCCCAGGTGCGGCGCTGGTGCGCAATGGCCCCGATGACGCCGGCAATGCCGATACGCTGGTCGTTACCTGCGCAGGCAGAACCCGCGGCCTTGCCGGCGCGCAGACCCTGCGCGATTTCGGCTTTCGCGGTCAGGTGTTCGCCCTTCGAGACGGGACCATAGGCTGGCAATTGTCGGGACGTACCGTTGAAAAGGAAGCCGGACGTTCCGCTCTGCCGAACGGCCGCAAGCCCGCCGGTGCGGATATGCTGGCAAAGGCTGAAGCCATCCGCAGCGCGACCGGAATCGGTTTGGTTGACGCGAGGCTTCTGGAAAGACTGCGCGCCGACACAGACCGGACGGCCTATCTCTTCGATATTCGCGAAAAGCCGGAATTCGAGGCAGGTCATATCGCCGGATTCCGGCATGTGGCGGGCGGGCAGCTTGTACAGAACCTCGACATGCAAGTCGCCGTGCGCGGCGCCCGCATCGTCGTGTCCGATGACGACGGAGTCAGCGCGACAGGCGTTGCCCTTTGGCTGCGGCGCATGGGCTGGCGCGAAGTGTTCGTCGCGCGCATTGACGATGGCGGCTTCGAAGTGGCGACCGGCGGGGCCAGTGCAAGCCCGGGGCCTGCGCTCATCCAAGGGCACGGCAGTATTGATCCGGCAAGACTGAAACAGTTGATCGCGACGGGCGAAACGCTTGTGATCGATCTGGCGAGCAGCCGCGAATACCGCAAGGGACATATACCACGTGCATGGTTCGTCGTGCGCTCACGGCTACCAGACATGCTCTCAAAATTGCCGATGGCAGCAACGCTGGTACTGACCTCGGAAGATGGCGCTCTCGCTGCGTTGGCGGCACAGGATGAGCTGCCGTTCCCTGGCGCAATTCACGTTCTTGCCCGTGGAACTGCAGCGTGGCGCGCAAGCGGGTACGATCTGTCCACTGATCTTGACCGGATGATCGACGTACCGGACGATGTGGTTATCAAACCTACGGAATTGCCGGCCGGGCCAGAACGCGATGAGACCATGCGCGTCTATCTCGGCGGCTCGGAAGAGTTGCTCGAAAAAGTCGAACGGGAAGGCTTGCTGAAGCTGGCTGCACTGCCGGTGGATTGACAGCATGCCGTACACGGCGCAGCGATATTCGCAATTTACAACCGAACGCTACCGATGAGGAACGATTGATGAGCCAGATTGCTGTTCCCTGTACGCTGATGCGCGGCGGCACCTCCAAAGGCCCCTATTTCCGCCTTTCGGAAGTGCCGGAAGACCGGACACAGCTCGAGCGCTTCCTCCTCGCGGTCATAGGATCGCCGGACGAGCGGCAGATCGATGGCCTTGGCGGCGCAGACTGGCTGACCAGCAAGACGGCAATGGTCGGCCCGTCCAAACGCCCCGATGCGGATGTCGATTTCCTGTTCGGCCAGGTCATCATCGACGAGGCGCGCGTTGATTTCAAACCGCTCTGCGGCAACCTGACATCGGCGGTCGGGCCCTTCGCCATCGAGAGCGGCATCATCAAGGCAAATGATCCGGAAACGCGGGTACGAATCTTCAACGTCAACACGAACGCCATTATCGACGCGGTGATCCAGACGCCGGGCGGCAAAATTACCTATGAAGGTGGCACCGCCATAGACGGCGTACCCGGCACCGCGGCGCCGATCGAATTGTTCTTCAGCAATCTCGTCGGCACACGCACCGGCAAACTGCTACCGACCGGCAATGCAATCGATGTGATCGAGGGCGTTGAAGTGTCCTGCGTGGATGCGGCCATTCCCATGATCATTACCCGCGCCGAACAGATGGGACTCACGGGCTATGAGTTGCCAGCGGAAATCGATGCGAACCGGCCTTTCTTCGACAAGCTGGAACGCGTGCGCGTTGCAGCGTCGCATGCCATGGGCATGGGCGATCCGACCGGCAGCGTCGTGCCGAAGTTCTGCATTGTCTCGCAAGCAAGGGACCGCGATGGCAGAAAGGCGATCATCAATGCCCGTTACATGGTGCCTGCCACCTGCCATAGGACCTTTCCGCTGGTAGGCGGGCAATGCCTTGCCGCCGCCTGCATCCAGAAAGGAACAGTCGTGGACGGACTGATCGACGTCAGCGACGAACAGCGCCAGACCATTCACATCGAGCATCCGGTCGGCGTACTCGGCACCGTGATCGAGTTCGAAGGCATGCGCGATGCGCCTGATGTCAAGCGCATCGGCTTTGTCCGCACGGCACGGCGGCTGATGGAAGGGCGCGTCTTCGTGCCGGCGGACGCCTGGCCGGATATGGCGGAGGAACTCGCCGTCTAGCGCCTGTCTCAGGCGTGCCGGCTGAACCACTCGTTCAAGGCGGCATGGAACGCCTGCGGATTTTCCAGCGCGGTGATATGTCCGGCGTCGGGTATCACCAGGTGCTCGCCATTGGGAATCTTCTCCGCTGCCTCCTTCAGCGCTTCGGGAGGAGCGCCCTTGTCCTTCGAGCCGCCGAGGATCAGCGTGGGAACCGGGATCTTGTGCAGTTCGGGACCGTAGGCCAGGGTCTTCAGGGCTTCGCAATTGCCTTCATGACCCGCAGGATTGGTGGTGCGGATCATGTCGCGCACCTTGTCCAGGGCCGGCGGGCTCTTGGCCCGGAATTCCGGTGTGAACCAGCGTTCCACCGTCGGCTCGACCAGCCCTTCCATTCCCTTTTCGCGGGCGGTGTCGATGCGATACTGGAAATAGGCAGCATAATCCGGCGGGGCATCGGGCCGGGAATCGCAAGCCACGATTGTCTTTACACGGCCGGGATGGTGGATGCCCAATCCATAGCCAATCATGCCGCCGATGGAGAGCCCGACCCAATGGCTCTGCTTGATGTCGAGAGCATCCCAGATACCAAGGACATCATCGATAAGCATCGGAAATGTATAGGGGCCGGGTACCGGCTGGCTTTTGCCGTGGCCGCGATGATCGTACCGCAGGATTCGAAAGCGATCTTTCAGCAGGGCAACGGAATCGTCCCAAAGCGTGAGGTTGTTGGCGAGTGCGTGGGAGAACGTGATCCACGGCGCCCCTTCCCTGCCCTCGACAACACAATTGACCGTCACACCATTGG
>JAPOIA010000123.1 GCA_029979185.1 Alphaproteobacteria bacterium
TACCTAGGAGGGAGAACGTCCTCCAGTGCAAGTATTGGAGCCAAATTTCCTGTGCGCAACGCGCAAGGCCGAGAAAACGCGAAGCATTTTAGCGTCTTGTTTCATACGCTTGTCACGTCACCCGGGCAGAGTAGGGCGCACCTCTACGCAATGCGCCAGACGCCTTTGCGAATCACGGGAGAATCCTTGCCTCTTGCAGCAGGCGGCCGGGCCAGAGACTGGTAAACGGGGCCTACTTTTTCGCTGCCACGATCGGATCAATGATCTTGGCGAAGTCCGACAGCGGGCGGTCGCCGCTCAGCTTGGTCCCGTTGACGAAGAAGGTCGGCGTCGAGCTGACATTGAACTGCTTGGCGCCATAGTCACGGACCTTGGAGACGTTTTCGTAGAGATCCTTGTCTTTCAAACATTTTTCAAATGTATCCTGAGACATTCCGCCTTGCCGCGTAACCTCGATCAGGGCCTCCAGCGGCTTTTTCGAGAATGCCCATGTGCGCTGGGTCGCAAACAGCAGGTCGATCATCGGCTCGCGCTTGGCCGGGCCTTCGCAGCGGGCCAGCATGAACGCAGCCATCGCAAGCGGATCGAACGGGAACTCCCGGATCGTCATCCGCACCTTGCCGGTATCGATATAGTCCTTTTTCAGCTGCTTGAACGTGCCCGCATGGAAGGCGGCACAATGGGAGCAGGTCATCGACGCATATTCGACGATGGTGACCGGAGCATTGTCCTTGCCCAGCCAGATGTCGGGCAGGGCGCCCTTGGCCAGCAGTTTGTCCATCGGCACGTTTGCCGACGCTTGGGCCAGTGCGGAAACCGGCAAAGCCGCGGCAGTCGCGACAGCAGCTAGTCCGGCGGCGCCGTAGGTCAGAACCGAGCGGCGGGTCGCAGTAAATCCGCACATCATTGTTATCTCCCGAAAAGCCGCCGCCCTGCGGGCGGCTCAGTCCACGTTGAAGTAATCGCTGGCGAATGTGGCAGCAGCAAGAGGCCGTTTCAAGCAAATGCCGAAGGGATCAATCACTTTCCTGTTTGTCGATGTTCCGCCGTGCTCGCCCCGGTTGCGCCATTGCCCATCTGCTTCCCGCCGTCTGCTCCGTTGAGGGCCCGGGCTCCCAGCCGGTTCAGAGCGTTTCGCAAACCGCTCTCCTTGATGCCACCGGTCAGCTTGCCAGCTGCTTCCAGGGCTGATGGCGATGGTGGCGGAACCTTGCCCCGTCCCGCCAGTCTTCGCCGCACCGGTCCTTGCCGCAGGATTATCCGGCCGATACACCGCCAGCCAAGGCGGGTGTTGATCCGTTCGATAAGCAGCGGAGCAAGGTGTTGGACTTCGACTGCAAACGCTCCTTCCACACGCAGCACGAGCGCGGCAGGGTCGGAATGATCTTCCGGCGGGGCCTTTTTCGCCCTTACAGGCCATTGTAGCCGTTCCGGATCGCTGACTTGCGCCAACCGTTCGCCGGCAATATCGGGCCAGTGCAGAACGATATCGGCCTCGCCGAAGCCAAGCTTTGCCGCAGAGGGGCTGAGGGCAGCTGGCGCCAGTTCACCTAGCGGGCGTGCGCCTTTTCTGTGCCTCGGGGTGTTTTTCTGGCTCCGGGTGTTCATTACAATGCCAAGCAAGGACTGCACCGGGCGTCGCGGTATGCGAGCACCTTGATTATCGATGATACAGCAAGATGGACGAAGTTTCCATTCCGCACCCAGCGAAAACGCCTAATGGGGTCCGCTACCCTCGCATCAATGCTCAGACATTGATTCCATGGGATTTGAACTTGCGCCAAGCATACCAGGCGCCGAACAGGAACAACAGACCCATCGGCGCCATGAACCAGGCGATCCCGGGCTTGTCGGAAAACATGTCCCAGAGACCGAACAGGAGAAAGCCCAGCCCCAACAGGGCCGGCATCACGACCGCGCTGGGTGGGCTGCGCTTTCCTTCTCCGATGCCGTAGGCCTTGACCGCCGCCCCGGTAATCGCATGCAGGCGGATATTGGCCTCCGCGCATGCCTCGCAGCAGGCGAGGCCACCAACCGTTTCGCGCGCACATTCCCGGCACACCGCCTTAATACAATGCTTGCAGATGCCGACGGCTCCATGGCCGGGATGCTGGTAGCATTCCATCGCTGCTATTCCGCAGCGGTGCGTATGTTGCTGCGCCGCTTGAGAATGTCGACCAGCATGTCGGTGTCCATGACGTCGCCGAACGTCAGGTAGATCGAGCGCAGCGAGGCATTGTGTTCCTCGTCGTTGTCGGCTGCGTTACCGTCGGAAACCATGACCACCTTGTAGTTCATCATCATGGCGTCGCGGGCCGTCGATTCGCAGCAGACATTGGTGACCGTGCCGGTGATCAGCACCGTATCGACGCCCTGTTCGCGCAGGATGCCGTCGAGATCCGACGAGTTTTGTATGAAGGCGCTGAACCGGTGCTTCTCGACATAGATGTCGTCCGGCCGCGCGTCCATCTCCGGCCACAAGGCATAACCCTCGCTGCCACGCTCCAGCGCCGTAAAGCGCATTTCGGCCCGTTCCGGCCGCACGATCTTGTGGGCGTTGGACCAGGCGATCTTGTCTCCTGCCGTGCAGGCGGTCTGTATCCACACGACAACGCCCCCGGTTTCGCGCACCGTCTGCGCAAGCCGGTTGATCGCGGGCACGATCTTTGGCGCCATGTCGCAGGGCGCATGCGCTACCGGTACAGGCATGAATGCGTTCTGCATGTCGACGACGATCAACGCCGTTTTCGACGGAATCAGGTCGTCGTGAATATGCTCGCGGCCGCGCCGCTTGACGACGCGGTCAACCACTTCCTGGGGAATATCGATCTTGTGCATGGCGTGCCCCTGTGCGTTGCCTTGTTACGGCCCTATAGCTGACCGCATGACGTTAAAAGATCAGCAGGACGCCATGCTAGCCCCGGAGACGCCCGCGGCAAAGCGAAAATCGGCAAAGCGAAAATCCGCACCGGTGAAAAAGCGGCGGCAGGAGCCCGGTTCGGCGCCCGCCGCGCGATTGCTTGCATGGTACGACCGGTCTCATCGCCCGCTGCCATGGCGTGCGCCGCCGCGGCAGTTGCAGGTCCCTTACAGGGTCTGGCTGTCGGAAATCATGCTGCAGCAGACGACTGTGCCTGCAGTGAAGGCCTACTACGAGAAGTTTCTGACGTTCTGGCCGGATTTCGAAGCGCTTGCCGCCGCGCCGGTGGATGATGTCATGAAGGCATGGGCCGGGCTCGGATATTACAGCCGGGCGCGCAATCTTCACGCCTGCGCCAAGGTAGTAGCCGGCGAATTCGGCGGTACATTGCCAGACGATGAAAAGGCGCTGCAAAAACTACCCGGCATCGGTGCGTATACTTCGGCGGCGATTGCGGCTATCGCCTTCGGCAAGCGCGCCGTGGTGGTGGACGCCAATGTCGAACGGGTCGTGGCGCGCCTGTTCCGCATCGCCGAGCCTCTGCCGCAGGCCAAGCCGCTGATCCGGGAAAAGGCGGATACCCTGACACCGGATGAGCGGGCAGGGGACTTTGCGCAAGCCATGATGGATCTTGGAGCCACGATCTGCACGCCAAAAAAGCCGTCCTGCCTGCTATGTCCGTTACAAGACGAGTGCGATGCCTTCACTAACGGCGATGCTGAACTCTATCCGGTGAAAGCGCCAAAGGTGGACAAACCACAGCGGCATGGCGCGGTATTCCTGCTGCGCCGTGCCGACGGAAAAATCCTGATGCGCACCCGTCCGCCGAAAGGCCTGCTCGGCGGCATGGCGGAGTTTCCCGGCAGCGAATGGAGTAGTGATTTCAGGACTGCATCAGCGTCCGACCTTGCGCCGGTCGTGGCGGATTGGAAAAAGCTGGCGGGAAACGTCGAACACGTCTTCACGCATTTCGCGCTACGTCTGGCTGTTTTTCATGCTGCTGCTCCGCGCGGTTTGCGAGCCCCGCAGGGCATGCGCTGGGTTGCGGAGCAGGATGTCGAGGACGAAGCGCTTCCGACACTGATGCGAAAGGTGTGGATGCATGGTCGTGGAAAATAAGAGAACGCATCGGCAATGCTAAAGGCCGGCAATCGCCTGGCAGTCCGGCCCGGACACAGAACCGAACCCGTACTTCTTGCCGCATGCTTTTGCATCAGGCGGCTGGCGGGTAGTTTCAAAAATATCCCACCCCTTCTTGAGATTTTCCCAATAGGTTATCCAGCGCGATCCGGCGCGTCTGATCATGTTTTCCTTTGTCATGCGGAACGGAAAGACATGCACGGAAACGGCTTTCTGACCGCCCTTCAGCGCCGCTTCCACCAGTCCGTAAATGTCCTCGATACCCTTGTCGCGCATGGCGTAGCAGCCGATGGAGACGCAGTCGCCATGCACCATCAGGAACGATCCGGTACGGCCATGCGCCCGGTCATAGGCATTGGGAAAACCGAGGTTGAACGACAGGTGGTAGGACGAATTTGGGTTCAGCGCCGCGCGGGTGACCTTGTAGAAGCCCTCCGGCGACTGGCCATCGCCTTCGCGCAGCTTCGGTCCCAGCGTCCCCGACCATTTGCAGACCGAATAGGTCTGGAAGTGAACCCACTGCGCTTCATGTCGCATCCACACTTCGAGTTCGGATGTTTCCTTCACGATGCGGATGAATACGGGCATGCCGGCGCGCAGCTCCTTTTCTTCAAGTCGCTTCTCCAGCGCCACCGTCAATCGCTCCGGACCGGGATTGCCACCGAATGTCTTCTGCCACAGCCGCGCGCTTCGGTCGGCAACGGATATAGCCAGCTCCGGGCGTACGACTGCAATTGTTCCTGCGCCGATTGCTGCAAGCAAGATCAACAGCCCAGTAATGACAAACAGGCGTCTGAACATGCCTCTCCGATCGTCTATTTCTTCGTCGCCAGTTCGCGTTCGATGGCAGCGATAATTTCCGGTGCATCGGGCTTCACACGCGTGTCGAATACGGCGGCGACATGGCCATCGGCTCCGATCAGGTATTTGTGAAAATTCCACTGCGGCGTCTGGCCGGGCCGCTCTGTAGCGGCCCACTTGTAAAAGCGGTGCGCATTGGGACCTTTCACCATCGCCTTGGCCGCCATGGGGAAGGCGACGCCATATTCGTGTGCTGTTGCCGTGATCTCCTTAGGTCCGCCGGGCTCCTGGCCACCGAAATCATTCGACGGCACGCCGATGACCGAAAAGCCGCGCGCCTTGTATTTGTCGTGCAGTTTCGCCAGCGCGCCATATTGATTGGTGAAACCGCAGAAACTGGCCGTGTTGACGACCAGCACGGGCTTGCCTGCGAAATCCGAGAGGTCGATCCGCCCGCCATTCAGCCCGGCGAAGGAGATGGCATGAGCACTCATGCGGCTGGCTTTCGCAGGGGCGCTTGTCGCTCCGCTCTTCTGCGCCACTCCTGGAATTTCCGGCATCTGGGCCGAAGCTGCGTGCAATGGAAACGTAGCCAATGGCAAGGCAACGAACAGGTTTCGGACAATGGCGGTCATCACTGCCTCGCGCAGGTTTTCCGCGGCTCCCGTCTGGGGGCCGTCGACCCGGAAAACCTATCGCAACGGCTCCAGTATTCACCCACAAGGTGCGCTGGCTGGGGCCTATTCCGCCGCTTCGCGCATCTGCTCGCGCACGCTGGAGCGGAATTCGTCGATGCAGACCAGTTTCCCGCGCTTTTCCACGTGCCAAAAAGTCCAGCCGTTACAGGCGGGAAGGCCTTGGGTCAGGGCGCCGACCTTGTGGATCGATCCGACAATCGCACCCTGCTTGATCGCTCCGTCGGCGCGGACAATGGCCTTGTGCTTTTTCTTGGTGTCGACAAGCATGGTGCCCGGTTCGATCAAGCCCGATTCGACGATTGAGGCGAAGGCGACGCGCGGTTCGCTGCGCTTGGCCGGCGCTTCGGCGACCGCATCCTTCGGTAAGGGCTCTACAGCTGCAATACGTTTGCGTGCGGCTGCTAGATAACTCTTGTCCCGCTCGATACCAATGAAATTGCGTCCCAGCATCTTTGCCACCGCTGCTGTCGTGCCGGAGCCGAGGAACGGATCGAGTACTACATCACCGGGCTTTGAGGCAGCCAGCAGGATGCGCGCCAGTAGCGCTTCCGGCTTTTGCGTCGGATGGACCTTGCGGCCGCTGTCGTCCTTCAACCGCTCACCGCCGTTGCAGATCGGCATGTACCAGTCCGAACGCACCTGGCAGTCTTCGTTACCCGCTTTGAGCGTTTCATAATTGAACGTGTAGTTCTTTGCATCCGGCCCGCCCGAGGCCCAGATCATCGTTTCATGGGCATTGGTGAAGCGGCGGCCGCGGAAATTCGGCATCGGATTGGCCTTGCGCCAGACGATGTCATTGAGGATCCAGAAGCCCATGTCCTGCATCGTTGCGCCGACGCGGAAAATATTGTGGTAGGAGCCAATGACGAAGATCGTGCCGTTCGGTTTGAGAAGTCGCTTGGCGGCGCCCAGCCACTTGCTGGAAAAGGCGTCGTACTCGCCAAAGCTGGCGAACTTGTCCCAGTCGTCATCGACGGCATCGACCACGCTCTGGTCCGGACGCGAAAGCGTGCTTTCGAGCTGCAGATTGTAGGGGGGGTCGGCGAAAATCAGATCGACGGACTTTGCCGGCAACCGGTCCATTACGCGGACACAGTCGCCGGACAAAACCTCGTTTAACGGTAACGCATCCGGTACGGCTTGTGGCCGCGCCATCGAAACCCCAGTACGCGAGACCTGGATCAGGGATTTCGGGCTGGCAGTCCCGGACTGTACTCTACGCATAAGACACATACTCGCTACGCAACTAACGCTCGCAATATGTCTGAATGTGGTAAAAACGAGGTTTATGGGCGCGGTCTTTTCGTGTCTCTTTTCTGAACGTAAAGATTAAAATTTGACCGGTTTTATAAAGACTTTTGCGTTTGGGCACGAATGCGTTAAGCGCTGGTTACCACCCGGGCTGCAAATTCGGCTCCATTGTCGCAAGAGGTCGAAAAAAAACCGGACAGTGTGCAGCGCTGGCTGTCCGTATCAGCGCATGGGTTAACGTGCCAGCCGGGTCCGTTATTGTGCCGCTTTCAGCGGAGCAAAGCTCATCCGGTGGAATGGGCAGGGGCCTGACTTCGTCAGCGCTGCCCGGTGCGCGGCAGTAGGATATCCCGCGTGCTTTTCGAAACCGTAATGCGGATAGCTGTGCGAAAGCCGTGTCATCGCCCGATCGCGCACCACCTTGGCGACGATCGAAGCGGCGGCGATGGACAAGGCGCGGGCGTCGCCCTTGACGATTGCACGGGCAGGGCAGGGCAGGCCCGGCGGCACGTCCCTCCCGTCGATCAGCGCATAGTCCGGCATCCATGCCAGGGCGCAAATCGCCCGGCGCATAGCGGCAAACGTTGCCTGACGAATATTTAACGCATCGATTTCCCCGGCAGGCGCCATGCCGATGCCGACCGCGCTGCTACTGTGAAGGATTTGGTCGAAAAGCGCCTCGCGGCGGCTCGCGCTCAACACTTTGGAATCGGCGAGCCCCGGCGGAATGCTGTCAGGGTTCAGGACGACGGCGGCGGCAACGACCGGGCCGGCAAGCGGCCCGCGGCCGGCTTCGTCTACCCCTGCGACAATGCGGAACCCGGCCGCGATCTGCCCGGTCTCGAAGCTGAAATCTGCAACCAGCGGTGCTGCGCTTTTGCCGCTCCGTGCCGGTTTGGTATTGTGTCCACCGGGAGCGCGGATGCTGGAGGTCATGGAACTCGTTCCGGTTCGTCCGATGGCGAAGGTACGACTTTTGCAGGCGAATACCGACCCGGACAAGTGTTGTCCATCCCTGCACACCGCTTCGCAAGCCTATCGGATACCTGGAGAAAATACTCAAGGCTTTTCGTGTGGCGAAGGTCTGTATATAGTCGTGCCATCAGGGATCGTGTGCAGTCTGCGTCTGTAATTCCTGAGGTAGTGATATGAATGATACGGCGACAACGAAAAAATCCGGCGATGCTGAGCCTTCCCGGGGGGCTAAACCGGCTGGCGACAGCAAGGCAAAAATGCCGGGTGCGGACTTCGGGTTAGCCACGGCATCTGTCGAAGCCAAACCCCTTTCGAGTTCGAATTCCGAAGAGCGCGAGCGCAATGAAGTGTTCGGCAGCCTCGTGAAGGGCGACGATGACATTGTTGGCCTGGTCGCCTATTCGATATACAAGCAGAACAAGCACGACTGGCTGGTGGCCTTCAACAAGACCAAGGCCCGCGAGCCGAACGAGGACGAAGCATTCTCCTATATCGCAGGAGAGAGCACCGTCCGCAGGCTGGCGATATACCGGCACCTGGCGCAAGCCACTCTGGAAGGCCGGGGTCTCCAGGTTACCGGCAGTCCGGGAAAGGAAAAGTTCGTTCAGGCCAATCTGGCGGCCGGAACGTCCCGGCCGGAAGGCGGAGCCGGCAAGGGCCTCATGTGGATCG
>JAPOIA010000124.1 GCA_029979185.1 Alphaproteobacteria bacterium
TTGTGTTCGAAAGGATAAAGGTCCTGCGGCCTTGCCGAGAGTTTTCGATCATGCAGGCTGGAAAGAAGTAAGCCACGAGAGCCCGTCAGTTGTCGTACCGCGCGGGCGATATTCGGCTCCGGCAAAGCCCGTCCATCCCCGCCGGACGATGTCAGCGAAGAGTATGGGATAGTTGATTTCGCAATCCTGCGGTTCATGGCGATGCGGGACGCCGGCAAACTGGAAGTGACCGATGTGGTGCCAGTGCCTGTCCATGCGTCGCGCCAGATCGCCTTCCATTATTTGTATGTGATAGAAATCAAAGAGTAACCGGACGTTGGTGCAGTCCACGATTTCCAGCAAGGAAACAATGTCATCTGATCGTGAGACAAAATAGTCTTGCCGGTCGACTGCATTGATAGGCTCAATACAAAGCAATACATTCATGCCGGCAGCCTTCTGGCTGGCTCGCTGCATGTTCCCGACAAACGTTTCGCTGGCCGACTGCTGTAATGCGGGTTGCACGCAACCGGACATAACGTGGATCGTTCTGGCATCGAGCAGGCGGGCGTTTTCCAGGGCCTCGTCCATGATGGCGTCGAATTCGGCCTCGCGACCGGGCTGGGCTGCAAGACCGGCTTCACCAGAATTGCCCATCGCGGTATTCAGGTGATTGACGGTAAGGCCGAGATCGTCGGCGCGCGCCTTAATGTCACGGGCCGCGAACCTGTCGAACACATATTGTACTTCGACTGCTTCAAAGCCGGCCTTGGCCGCTGCGGCGAAGCGCTCCTGGAACGGTAGCTCCGTGAACATGGTCGAGATATTTGCCGAAAACCGAATCTTGCCGCTCATGCCAGTCCTGCTGTTTGCACCGGAGCCGATATTCGAAACGATATCCCGGCCGGGCCGGAAAGCAAGGCGCACGAAAACGCCCGGGCCACACGGGTGCCGGGCGCAATCACAGGATCCGGAAAGCCTGTTGGCTTATTCAGCCTGCTTGGACTTGATGTTGAGGATCTGACGACCGCGATACATGCCTGTCTTCAGGTCGACATGGTGCGGACGGCGCAGCTCGCCGGAATCCTTGTCCTCGACATAGGCCGGGGCCTTGATTGCATCAGCTGAGCGGCGGTTGCCGCGGCGGTGAGGGCTTGTCTTACGTCTTGGAACTGCCATGGTACTCTCCAAATCGGAAAAACCGCCCCGCCGCCGGCAGAAGCCAGCGCTGTCAGAACGGCCAAAAAAAGCTGTTGGCGCGGCTCATACACCGGATTTACGGATATGGCTAGTCTGACGCGATGAAAATGCGGCCTGCGGTTCGGAAGTCTTCCGTCAGGGTTTAAGACAATCCAGCCAGGGACCCGCCACGCGGGCCCGGCGATCAATAATCCGGGCGAGACGTTGATGATGGCGGCTTGGCCGATTCACCCGGCGCAGGATCGGGTTGGGCAGAGCTGTAGCGAGGATGGCCGCCTGCCTGTGGCTGAGGCTATGGGCGCTCTTGCCATAGTAATGCCGGGCGGCCGCTTCCGCGCCGAACAAGCCATTGTCGCCCCATTCAGCGATATTGAGATAGACCTCGATGATCCGCCGCTTTGGCCAGGCAAAATCGATCGCCAGCGCCAGTGGAATCTCTATTCCCTTGCGAATCATTGATTTATGAGGCCACAAGAACAGGTTTTTGACAGTCTGCATGGCGATAGTGGACGCCCCGCGGGAGGGCCCGTCCTCGGCATTCAGCTGGTCGTCAAGGGCGCTCCAGTCGATACCCCCGTGGCGGCAGAACCGGGCATCTTCCGACGTAATGACCGCTGCAACCAGATTGGGAGAGATCTTCTCCAGTGGCGTCCAGGTGCGGGTGACCGGTTTCAGGGTTGCCCAGCGGGCAAGCATCAGGGTCGAAACTGGGGGTACATATCGCCACAGCAGGATTAGGGTGGCCAGGATCAGGGCAATGGTAATGGCCATTCCCATTGCCCATCCCACCAGCGCCCGGGCCAGCATCGCGGCGCCCAGAACGATCCCGGGTCCGGCGCGTGTGGCTGATGCTGCGCTTGTCTTGCGGGAACTCCCGCTATTTTTGGGTTGAGCCTGCATCTGCTCCGATATGCCGTTTCGCTTGCACAACACTTGACCCGGCATGGGCGATAAGGCAAGCCGCAGCTCTATAAAGGGGCCGTTTGCAAGCGGATGGACTGGTCAATGATGAGCGATTTCAGCGCCCGTCTCGAAACGGTAGCGCGAACCGTCGAAGACATGATGGCGGACATTCTCGGCGACAATTGTGTCGCTGGAGAGATGGTGCGGCCCCCGCAATTGATGGCGGCCATGCGACACGGGGCGCTCAACGGCGGCAAGAGGCTACGTCCGTTCCTGTTGATCGAAACGGCTTGCCTGTTCGGTGCAGATGGTCCGGGCGTGGTGCGATCGGCTTGTGCCCTAGAGCTGGTCCATTGCTATTCGCTGGTTCACGACGATCTGCCGGCGATGGACGATGACGATTTGCGGCGCGGCAAGCCGACCGTTCACAAGGCTTTCGACGAAGCGACCGCAATTCTGGCCGGAGATTCCTTGCTGACACTGGCCTTTTCCGTGATGGCAGACCCGCGTGTGCATGACGACGGCGGCATTCGTGCCCGGCTGGTGGGAGCGCTTGCAGCAGCGGCTGGGCCGGGCGGCATGGCAGGCGGGCAGATCCTCGATCTGGCGGCGGAAGTTGCGTCCAAGCCGCTGGATGAGGCCGCTATATGGACCCTGCAGGCGATGAAGACCGGCGCGTTGATCCGCTTCGCCTGCGAGGCAGGCGCAATCATCGGCGGAGCGGCAGATGGGGATAAGGTGTTGCTTTCGGGTTTCGGGGCCAAGCTGGGACTGTTGTTCCAGATCACCGACGACCTGCTTGATGCGACCAGCGATGCGGCTACTCTGGGCAAGGCGGTGGGCAAGGATGCTGGCCGGAACAAGGCTACGCTGGTTTCGCTGCTCGGTGTGGAAGGAGCAGAGGCGCTGCGCGACCGGGAAGAGATCGCGGCAAGGCAGCTGCTTGCACCGTTTGGCGAGCGGGCACAGGTTCTGGAGGCGGCGCTGCATTTTGCCTGTGCGCGGAAATACTGAACAACTGTTGCCGGTCAGTGAAAGGCCTGCGTCTTGTCTTCCCCAAGTTCTGAAGCGCGCGTCTCTTGACGCTTGCCGAGATCGCGGCTGAGCCATACCCAATAGATGGCAAAGGGAATGCTAGCCGCGGCAATGACCGGACCTACCGCGCCGATTGCCTGACCGAGACCGCGGAACAGCCAGCCCGCTGCGGCATTGCCACCACGCTGGACCAGCGTGTCGATGAAATTCTGGGCGCGGTATTTGTCGGCCGGATCGACGACAGTCCATAGAACGCGCATGGCTGGTCCCGAGAGGCCGTAGCCCATGGCGCGGCTCAACACCATGATGACGACGATGGTTGTCAGCACAGGCGCGACGGCCAGTGCAGCAAGGCCGAGTACGGTGAAGAACGGCACGATTGCGATGGTGAGGCCGGTGCCGAACCGTTGCATCAGCTTGCCGGTGACGAAGATTTCCAACAGTATCGTGACGATGCTGACGGCGGTTTCCATGCGCGAGAACAATATCACCCGCTCAGCATCCGTCTTGATTGCTGCGCCGACAATGCGCGCCTGCTCGATGTAGAAAATCATGCTCAGCACGTTTGCGATCAATATCCATATCGCGATGCGGAACAGATAGGGCGACTTCCAGACATTGATCGCGCCGGCAAATACGCTTGGCTTGTCCTCGCGGCTAGCTGGCGCTTTCATCGCGGCGCGCCGCTCGGGATCGGTCAGGCCGCGCAGGGCAAGCGATGCGGCCAGCGCGAGGGCGAGAAAGAAGGCCGATACAAGCAGCAGGTTGTCTATACCGATGCGCGACAGCAGCAACTGCACGATGAGCGGTCCGCAAAGCGCACCGATGGTTCCGCCGACCGATACGAATCCATACAGCCGTTTCGCCTGCGCCGTGTGCCAGATGTCGGACATGAAGCTCCAGAACAGCGACACGACGAAAAGAATATAGACCTTCACCCAGATGAAGAATGCGCCGCCGAGCCAGGGGTTGCCCTCGGCGCGGTCGAACAGAAACCAGAATATGCAGAGCACCGCGATGATGAAACCATAGACCAAAGGAACGATGCGTGCGCGCGGCACATGGGTGACGATCCAGCCGAAGACCGGAACGGCCGCCAGCATCACCAGGAAAACGATGGAGAAGGACAGCTCGACAAAGTCCTTGCCGAGCTTGACGCTCATCGTGTCGCCGAGCGGACGGACGATGTAGTAGCTGCACAGGACGCAGAAAAAGAAGATGAAGGACAGAGCCAGCGCCGCCCGCTCCTGCGGGTGGATGCCGGACAGGCGGTCGAGGATACCCTCGCGCTTTGCAGGTTCGTTGGCGCTTGTCATGAGGTCTTATAGCAGCGCCGGAGCTAGCTTGTCAGTGCCGGAAGTGCCGGTACCCGGTCATGACCATGGCAAGGCCCTTCTCGTCCGCCGCGGCAATCACCTCATTGTCCCGCATCGATCCGCCCGGCTGGATAACCGCTGTCGCACCTGCTTCCGCTGCTGCCAGCAAGCCATCGGCGAAGGGGAAGAAGGCGTCGGATGCCACGACCGAACCAATGGCGAGCGATTCAGGCAGGCCGGCAGCCTTGGCAGCTTCCGCCGATTTCCACGCGGCGATGCGGGAGGAATCGACCCGGCTCATCTGGCCTGCGCCGATACCGACTGTCGCGCCTTCCTTGGCGTAGATGATGGCGTTGGACTTCACATGCTTGCAGATGCGGAAAGCAAATTTCAGGTCGGCGAGTTCCTGCACTGTCGGCGCGCGCTTGGTGACGACCTTCAGCTCCATGTCCTCGACCACGGCGTTGTCTCGTCCCTGTACCAGGAGGCCGCCAGCGACGGTGCGGGCGTAGAGGCCGGCCGCGCGAGGATCGGGTAGGCCGCCGGTCACCAGCAGGCGCAGGTTTTTCTTGGCAGCGACGATCTTGATCGCTTCCTCGTCCGCATCGGGGGCGATGATGACCTCGGTGAAGATCTTCACGATTTCGAAAGCGGCTTCCGCATCGAGCTTGCGATTTAGCGCGACGATGCCGCCGAAGGCCGACACCGGATCGCAGCGCAGCGCCAGTTCATAGGCTTCTTTCAGGCTGGCTGCTTCCGCAACGCCGCAGGGGTTGGCGTGCTTGATGATCGCCACAGCCGCCGTGCGCACGGGATCGAATTCTGCAACGCATTCAAAAGCCGCATCCGTATCGTTGACGTTGTTGTAGGACAGAGTCTTGCCCTGCAACTGGCGGGCGGTGGAAACGCCGAAACGTTGTTCGGGTGTCTTGTAGAAACCGGCGGACTGGTGCGGATTTTCGCCATAGCGCATTTTTTCCGCCAGCGGGCCGCCGATGGCGCGATAGTCCGGCGTATACTCGCCGAGATTGGCGGCGAACCAGTTGGAAATTGCCGCGTCATAGGCCGCCGTGCGGGCATAGGCCTTCTGGGCGAGCTTCTTGCGCAGGGCAAGACCGGTCGCACCATTGTTCGCGGTCAGCGCTTCCAGAATGGTGGCATAGTCGGTAACGTCCACCACCACCGCGACATCGGCGTGGTTTTTCGAAGCGGCGCGGATCATTGCCGGGCCGCCGATGTCGATGTTCTCGATGCAGTCGTCATAGTCTGCGCCCTTCGCGACGGTCGCCTCGAAGGGGTAGAGATTGACGACGAGCAGGTCGATGGGGGCGATGTTGTGGGCGGCCATCGCGCGCTCGTGTTCGGCATTGCCGCGGATCGCCAGCAGGCCGCCGTGGACGCCCGGATGCAGGGTCTTGACCCGCCCGTCCATCATTTCCGGGAAGCCGGTCAGGTCCGATACATCCTTCACCTTGAGCCCGGCATCCGCAATCGCCTTGGCCGTGCCGCCGGTCGAGACCAGCTCGATACCATGGCCGGAGAGGGCTTTGGCGAAATCGATCAGGCCGGTCTTATCGGAGACGGAAATCAGAGCGCGGGCGATCTTGCGAAGATTTTCGGACATGGGGCGTGCCTCGAGCGTGCGGGAATCGGAGTATGCGGGGCCGATAGCACGGATGGGCCGGGGATTTAAGTGTGCGAAGGGTATTAGGGCAGGTTTTGCACCGGGATACGGCGCTCCTTAAAGACGGTAAGGTTTTTCGCATCAAACTGGTCCGAAAAGTCTGCAACTTTTTGGACCAGTTTGATGCGCTCATGTGCGTCAAAGTCCGGGCCAGCCCGGGCTATCGCGCCCTACTTCTTCTTCCCGTACAGCAGTTCATAGACGTTACAGGCGATGCCCGTCGCCTCGTAGCCGTCGAGCCCGTTGGCCTGGGCGATGGAAAACATCTGGTAGGCCAGCGACACGAAGGGCATCGGCACTTCCATCTCGCGCGCCATATCTAGGCCGAAGCTGACGTCCTTCGGCATCCAGGACTTGCGTGGCTTGTAGGCACCGCTGACCGCGACATCCATGATGCGCTGCACGGCGACGGATTTCTGCTGGGAATTTTCAAGGATCGTGCGGAAGGCGCTAGGGCTGACGCCGCCACGGTCGAGCCAGGACATGATCTCGACAATGTTCATGTGCTGTACCGCGGCGAGCATCGCCATGCCATTCTTGACCAGCTTGGCGGCGCCCAGCTCTCCAACATGCAGGACCGAGCTGGCCATCGGTTCAAGCAGCGGCTTGTATTGGTCGAACAGGTTCTTCGGGCCGGACAGCCAGAGCGCGAGATTGCCAGCGGCTGCGACCTCTTCGACGCCGCCGGCCGACGCATCGAGCAGTGTCCAGCCCTTGCCGGCCAGCACGCCGTTGGCTTCCAGAATGGTCTTCTTGTCTATGGAGGAAAAATCGATCCAGACCTTTGCGCCAGAGGAGGCTTCGCACAGGCCGCCGGGTCCTGTCGCCACTGCCGCCACCGCGGCATTGTGAGGCAACATGGACAGGACAACGTCGCAAGATTCGGCGACTGCCCTGGCGCTTTCCTTGAAAACTGCCCCATCGCTCTCCAATTTCTGCGCCTGCTGGCGGTTGAGATCGTTGACGACAAGCTTGTGGCCGGCCTTGATCAGGTTGGCTCCCATGCCGGAGCCCATTCCGCCCGTGCCGATAAATCCGATGGTTGTCATGTGTCAGCCTCCCTTGATCGTTTGACGATTTGTCGAGACGCGATGCAGATACCACCTCGGTGGAAAACGCTATGGCGTACCGTTACGTGTGAATTGTTGCATTTTGCGCGGAAAGGCAATGCAAAAATGGCAGCAATCGGCCTCTGGATTATTAGAACGTCTATGCCCGCTCGCCAATCACGATAGTCTCGCCCGGCCGGACTATCCGGAACCGTTTTGTCTCGACCTTTTCCCGTTCCAGCGCCCTGGCCAGAAGTTGTGGCGGCTCGTCCACCGGCTCGTCGGTAAGCTGGAAGGTGCCCCAGTGATGGGCCATGGCTTCGCGTGCGCCGGTTTCCTGCATGATGGCGACGGCCTCATCCGGGTTGATGTGGTTTTTCTTCATGAACCAGCGCGGCGCATAGGCTCCAATCGGCAGGATGGCGAAGCTGAATTGGCCATGCTTGCGGCGCATCTGACGGAACAGTTCGCCGTCAGCATAGGCGGTGTCGGCGATGTGATAAATCTTGCCGGAAGGCGTTTCGATAACGAATGCGCACCACAGCGCCATGCGGCGGTCGAACAGGCCGCGTGCAGACCAGTGATAGGCCGGCTCGAAATGGACGGCAACGCCGGGGCCGATCTCTTCGCGCGCGCCCCAGTCGAAAGTTTGGGTACGGATTGCCGGATCATGCCCCTGCATGATCGCATCGTTGGCAAGCGGCGCCAGAAACCGGGTCTTCGGATTGGTCGACAGGCGCTTCAGAGTAGCCAGATCGAGGTGGTCGTAATGGTTGTGTGAGACCAGCACGACATCGATAGGCGGCAGCTTGTCGAAATCGACGCCCGGCGCGTTGACTCGCTTCGGGCCTGCCCATTGAAACGGGCTGGCGCGGTCGGACCAGACGGGATCGATTAGGATATTGACGCCATGGGTCTGTATCAGAACGCTGGCATGGCCAACATAACTGATGCGTGTTCCGTCGGTTACGCGGGTGGGCGGAATGTCATTGTGCGGACTGGGAAATTGGTCCGGCCATTTGGCCTTGTCTCCGGCGAACCGCCATTTCAGCAGATCCATCCGGCTGGTGTCGATGCTGTGGCCCTTCAGGAAAAACCGCGTTCCGTCGAAGTTGTGGCTTTCCGGCCCGGAATAATAGGGATTCGTGCGGCCCCGCCAGGTCGCATAACCTGTGACGGACAGGAGTGGCAGGGCAAGTCCCGCAAGAAAGGTGCGCCGGGTCATGCAACGGAAATGGCGCGGAAGTTTCAGCAGGTCAAGGGGTCCGCTGCTGTGCGGTTGGGGTTGT
>JAPOIA010000125.1 GCA_029979185.1 Alphaproteobacteria bacterium
GCGGGTCGTCGCATCAGAACGGCGGCCAGATGCGACGGAAAAATACACCGAACAGATGGCGATCCCGGACGCCTTGCATCCGGCCATTCGCACCCATCCGGTAACGGGACGCAAGGCCCTTTATGTATCGCAGCGCTTCACCATCGGCCTCGAAGGCATGAGCGAAGCGGAGGCCGATCCGATCCTCGACTTCCTGTTCGAACACCAGACGAAGGCGGATTTCGTCTATTACCACCACTGGCAGGACAACGATCTGGTGATGTGGGACAACCGTTGCGTCATTCACCGGGCGACCGGCGGCTATACCTATCCGGATGTGCGGCTCATGCACCGGACCGTCATTGCCGGCGATGCACCGTATTGACGACGGAAAAATCGGAAGGCGAGCGAAAGCAGTGCGGCGTTGCCGTCTGGCCGGGGCGTGCTATGGTAAAAAACCAGTAACCGCGTAACGAGTGCAAGAATGTCTGAGGATACGTCCAATCGTCCCGGCCGCCGGGCCATTACCGACCAGGAAGCACTAGATTTCCATGTGCGCGGCCGGCCCGGCAAGATCGAAATCATATCTTCCAAGCCAATGGCGACGCAGCGCGATCTTTCGCTGGCCTATTCGCCCGGCGTTGCCGTACCGGTCCTCGAGATTGCAAAGGACCCGCAGACGGCTTTCGACTATACCTCGCGCGGCAATATCGTTGCGGTCATCACCAACGGTTCGGCCATTCTCGGCCTGGGCAACCTCGGCGCGCTGGCGTCCAAGCCGGTGATGGAAGGCAAATCGGTACTGTTCAAGCGCTTTGCCGATATCGATTCCATCGACATTGAACTGGATACTGAAGACCCGGACGAGTTCATCAATGCTGTAAAGCTGATGGGTCCGTCATTCGGCGGCATCAACCTGGAAGACATCAAGGCGCCGGAGTGCTTCATCATCGAGCAGCGGCTGCGCGAATTGATGGACATTCCGGTATTCCACGATGACCAGCATGGCACGGCAATCATCAGCGCTGCAGGCCTGCTCAATGCCATCAAGCTGACCGGCCGCGACATCAAGAAAACCAAACTGGTGTGCAACGGCGCCGGGGCGGCGGGCATCGCGTGCCTCGACCTGATCAAGGCGATGGGCTTTGCGCCGGAAAACGTCATTCTCTGCGATACAAAGGGCGTGATCTATCAGGGCCGCACCGAGGGCATGAACCAGTGGAAGTCCGCCCATGCTGTCGTAACAAAATCGCGCACGCTGGCCGACGCCATGGTCGGGGCGGATATCTTTTTCGGCCTGTCGGTGAAGGGCGCGGTTACGCCGGACATGGTGCGGTCGATGGCAAAGGATCCGATCATTTTCGCGATGGCCAATCCCGATCCGGAGATCACGCCCGAAGAGGCGGCTGCCGTGCGCGATGACGTGATCATGGCAACCGGGCGCTCGGACTATCCGAACCAGGTCAATAATGTACTTGGCTTTCCCTATATCTTCCGTGGAGCGCTCGATGTGCGCGCGACCTCCATCAATATGGAAATGAAGGTTGCCGCGGCTGAGGCGCTGGCCCAGCTCGCGCAGGAAGACGTGCCGGATGAAGTTGCGCTCGCCTATCAGGGAGCGCGCCCGCGCTTCGGCCGCGACTACATAATTCCCGCCCCGTTCGATCCACGGTTGATCAGCGTCGTGCCGATGGCCGTCGCGAAGGCAGCCATGGAAACCGGTGTCGCCCGCAAGCCCATCGACGACATGAAAGCATACGAGGCGATGCTGAACGCCCGGCGCGATCCGGTCGCGGGAGCTTTGCAGACCATTTACGAGCGCGTGCGCCGCAAACCCAAGCGGGTCATTTTTGCCGAAGGGGAAGAGGAACAGGTCATTCGCGCTGCCGTATCTTTTGTCAACCAGGGACTTGGAAACGCAATCCTGGTCGGGCGCGAGGATTTGGTACGCGACAATGCCCAGCAGGCAGGTGTCGAGCTCCCTGAGGGCATTGAGATACACAATGCACGCCTGTCCCGGCGCAATCCTGCCTATGTGGAATTTCTATATGAGCGCCTGCAGCGCAAGGGCTATCTCCTGCGCGACTGCCAGCGGCTGATCAACCAGGACCGCAACTCCTTCGCGGCTACCATGCTGGCGCTTGGCGAGGCGGACGCGATGGTCACCGGCGTGACGCGGAACTTTTCCATCGCGCTTGAAGAGGTGCTACGCGTCATCGATCCAAAGCCTGGGCACCAGCTGATGGGCGCATCCCTGCTGCTAACGCGCGGGCGGGCCGTGGTGGTCGGCGATACCGCCATCACGGAAAACCCGTCGGCCAAAGAGCTTGCCGATATCGCAGTGGAAGCGGCAGGCGTTGCACGCCGCCTCGGCTACGAACCGCGTGTCGCCATGCTGGCCTTTGCAACTTTCGGCCATCCGCCAGGCGAACGCGCCGATCACGTACAGGAAGCAGTACGCATATTGAACCACCGGCGCGTGGATTTCGAGTTCGACGGTGAAATGGCGGCGGATATTGCGCTCAATCGCGACAAGATGCGCGCTTTCCCGTTCTGCCGCCTGTCGGACACGGCCAATGTGCTGATCATGCCGGCCTTTCATTCCGCCTCGATATCGACAAAAATGATGCAGGAACTGGGTGGCGCGACGCTCATCGGGCCGGTTATCGTTGGTTTGGACAAGGCCGTCCAAATCGTACCGCTCGGCTCGAAAGATTCCGATATAGTGAATATGGCGGCACTTGCCGCATTCAATGTTGGCGGCTAGTTTCGAGCATCCGAAAACAAGCCGAAGAGGGAACCATGAAGGGAACGTTCGCAACTACCGCAGTTGCGCTACTGGTGGCTGCGCCGGCGCAGGCAGCATCTGTCGCCGAATTCTATAAGGGCAAGATCATCAATGTGTATAGCGGCCACAGCAAGGGGGGAGCTTACAGCGCCTATGCCCGGCTGGTCGCCCGCCATATCGGCAAGCACATACCGGGAAACCCGACCGCGGTCTTTCGCCTGAAGCCGGGCGCCTCGGGTCTGGTCCTGGCCCACTGGCTGCATGATGCAGCGCCCAAGGACGGCGTCCATATCGGCACTTTCCACGAGCGCATCACCATCGAGCCGATGATCGCGCCCAAGGGGATCAAGTTCGACGGTCGGGACTTCACCTGGCTGGCGGCGTTGGCCAAGAACGCCTCGGTCTGTTTTACCTGGGGCGCAAGCGGACTCAAGACTTTGAAGGACCTGCAGGCGAAAGTTGTAGTAGCGGGCGCGAGCGGTACGACAGCGACCGATGCTGTCATGGCGCGCATGATGAACAAGACGCTGGGTACGAAGTTCAAGATCATTTCAGGATATCGCGGCGCCGATATCCTGCTGGCGCTTGAACGCGGCGAAGTACAGGCGCGTTGTGGATTCGGCTATCCCAGCCTGAAGACGACGCGGCCCGACTGGCTGCGCGACAAGAAGATCAACATCATCGCCCAACTAAGCTCGGTCCCGCATCCGGAAATTCCGAATGTGCCGATGCTCAAGGATCTGGTGAAGCCGGAACACAAGGCTGCCGTGGAACTGGGAGGAGCGACTGACGTCTTCGCCCGCCCATACGCTGCGCCGCCGCGCATCCCAGCCGAACGCGCCGCAGCACTACGCACAGCGTTCCAGGCGATGGTGAAGGACAAGGACTTCCTGGCCGATGCAAAGAAGCAGAACCTGGAGATCGATCCAATCTTCGGCGATGCGATGAGCAAGGAAATCGACAAACTCTACAAGACGCCGAAGGCGGTTGCAGCGCAGGTGATCGAATTCCGAACGCCGCTGTCGGACGAACAGAAGATCAAGCGCAAGAACAAAAAGAAGAAGGCCGAATAGCTATCTTCGATGCAAGCAGGACGGCGGGGCATGAACCCCGCCGTTTCTGTTTCCGCGGCGCATTCAAATAACTCAGGCCTTGAGAAATGCTGCAAAGGCCTTGGCGGCAGCATCGGACGCTTCGAGATGCGCAGCGTGACCCGCGCCGGGCAGGACCAGAGGATCGCCCGCGCCGGGAAGGCCCGATGCATAAGCCTGCGCATGCGCCAGCGGCACCATATGATCGTCCGCTCCCCAGGCAACCAACGCAGGCATTGTGGCGCGATGCAAGCGATCAACCAGCGAGCGGTTGTAGAAATACGGCGGCTTGAAGCCGATGAAGGAACCCATGCGAAGCATTTCGTAACGGCGTACTTCCTCGTCTATATCGCCGCGGCCGTTCGGGTAGTACCGCTGCGCCAATTCGCAATCCGACGAGGAAAACAGCATGTGCCGCAGGGTCGTGTAGTCGATGCCGCGTTCGGGCTGCGAGTGCATGAAGATGTCACCGATATACTGCCCCGACACGAACAGTCCGGTAGCGCCTATCAGGCCAAGGCGCTTGACCTTTTCCGGATGCCGCACGGCAATCTCGGCTGCCAGCCAGCCGCCTACGCAATGACCGACCAGATTGAAATCCTTCAGGCCAAGGGCATCGAAGAGTTCCAGATAATGGAAGACGTAATCCTCAGGCGTATGGCCGCCTGTCAATTCCGCAGAACCACTGCAACCGGGATGGGCCGGCGCAATCAACCTGCTGCCCGCAGCAAGCGCGTTATGGAACGGCAGCAAGTCTCCTGCGACGCCGTGAACATCGGCATATCCATGCAAATAAACCAGCGGTTCGCCGTCGCCCTTTTCAATCACGGCAACATCCCGGCCTGCTATATCTACAACCCTGCGCGCCATACCGCTTTCTCCGCCAATCTGTTTTGTTTTGGTTTTTCAGTGATCCGTCAAAGCTCAGGCCATGGCGGTGAATCTTTCGTTGAACATCCTGCCGGTCGCTTCCTTCAAGCGCGGCGCGACTTCGGTCCAGAACAAGCGCATGCTTTTGCGCGCCAGTTCGTCCGGCATGTTGCCCATGTGGAACTGAATGAGCAGATGCCCGACTGGCGCAGCCTCGATGATTTCCATGAACTTGCGATAGACGGTGTCCGGCGAGCCGGTAATAATCGATCCCGAGCGATCGAGATCGTCCCAATCCTGTGTATCGCCAAGAAGCGGTGTCGTCGGATCGGTGTTTTCAAGATAGGTGCGAAATTCGCCCGGGGGAATATAGGGAACGCCGGGCCCGAAGGTAAGCTGGCGGCCGACGCGGCGCTGGTGACCTTTCAGGCAGTTCTTGAGAAAATACCAGATGCCCTCCTGCGCTTCCACTTGTGCCCGTTCATCCGTTTCCGCAACATAGGTCGACATGAGAATGCCCATGCGCTTGGGCAAATAGCGATCGCCGTATTCCTCCAGTGTGCGGCTGAAACGTTCCTGCGCGATGGCGGTGCCCCGGCCATGGCTGCGGGAGGAAAGGAAATAGCAGTATCCGTTCTTCGCGATCTGGACGAGTGTATCCTTCGAGCGCGCTCCGGGAATCCAGATCGGCGGATGCGGCGACTGTTCCGGCTGCGGCCATGGATTGACATAGCGCAGCGGGAAGTGCTGCCCCTCATAGGCAAAGGGACCATCGCGCGTCCAGGCCTGTTGTATGAGATCTACCGCTTCCCAGAACTTGTCCCGTGAGGATGCTGAATCGATATCGTAGTTGAAGGTCTCCGGCCCGGACCCAGGCGCAAAGCCGGCGATGATCCGTCCGCCCGACATGTTGTCCAGCATCGCATATTCTTCTGCGATGCGCAGCGGATTGGCGTGCAGAGGAAGCAGGTTGCCGAGAATGACGATCTTGCCATGACTGCTGCGCTGGGTGAGAGCCGCCGCAATAATATTCGGCGAGGGCATCAGCCCATAGATGTTCTGATGGTGCTCGTTCAGCACCATCCCGTCGAAACCCAATTCATCGGCATAGGCGAGCTGATCGATATATTGCTGGTAGAGGCCCTTGGAGCGCTCCTTGTCCCACAGACTGTTGGGAACGGTCACCCATCCGGTCGGCTGGGTCTCGTCGAAATCCGGCGCCAGATACGGATAGGACATGAAATGCCAGCAATAGAGCTGGACCGGATCGATCATCGTTTCCCCCTGACTCATGCATTGCAGCATGGCGGCCCGTTCGCCGCAACAACATCAGTTTGCCGCAGACCAACCCGTCAGGCAATGGGAGAAACTGGCGCGCTGAGCCAAAAAGATGCTCAGGCGGCTTCCAGTGTCTTGCCGAGTTCGCCGACCCGCCGTCGCAATTTTGCGGCCATTGCGTCCAGATCGGAGATCAGGGCTACGACACGTGTAACGCTGGCGCCATTTTCAGCCACCGAATGTTCCATGCTCTGCACGCTGTCGCTCATCGCCGAGGCGCCGTCGGCTGCGGATTTGACGCTGCGCGCGATTTCCTGCGTGGAGAGGGACTGCTCATGGATGGCTGAGGCAATGATAGAGGATATGTGCTCAACCTCGATGATCTTGGCCTGAATGCTTTCAATGGCCTCTACCGAACTCTGCGTTGCATTTTGGATGTCCGCAATCTGGCCGGAGATATCGGCGGTCGCAACTGCGGTCTGGGTGGCGAGCGCTTTTACTTCCTGAGCGACGACGGCGAAGCCCTTGCCGGATTCGCCGGCACGCGCGGCCTCGATAGTAGCGTTGAGCGCGAGCAGGTTGGTCTGGGCCGCAATCCGCGAGATCGCTTCAATCACGTCGCCGATGCGCTGGGCGCTGGACGACAGGTCGGTCATGTTCCGGGTCGACTTGCGCGTCTCCTCGACGGCGGCGGCCACAATCTGCGTCGACTGGATGACCTGACGGTCGATTTCTGCAATCGATTGCTGCAGTTGTTCGGACGCTATCGCGACAGCAGAAACGTCCTGCGAGGCGTGTCCGGAAGCCTTGATGGCCTGTCCGGAGCTTTGTGCGGCCGGCCGGGAGGACGTGTCGAGCGATTGCGAGGATTCGGTGAGCTGGCGCATTACCCCCTCCAGATGGGCGGTCATTTCTTCCAGCCCGCCGCTGAACTCCTCGACCGTCGCCAGCATCCTAGTGTTGTGATGGAGTTTCGCCAGACTTTCGTCCTGATTCCTGATTTCATTCATCAGTTCGGCATTGCGCTGGACCGCATTTCGCAGGATCTGCATGGACTTTGCGATCTTGCCGATTTCGTCGGACCGTTGCGTTTCAGGTACTTCGCTGACATGGTCGCCATCGGCCAGCGCGATCATCCGCTCGGCCAGTCTCCGCAAAGGCGCCGCAACGGTGCGATGCATCAGGGGGATGGAAACTACTGTCACCATGATCGCTCCAGCCAGCGTACCTATGAGCATGGTGTTGAACAGGGAGGAGGCTTCCAGTTGCAGCGCGCGCAGTTGTTCGGCGGCCGGACCGGTGGCGCTTGCCGCAAGTTCCGCGGCGTGTTCCTGAATCGAAAAAGCCAGATAGGCTCCCAGAACACCCAGCCCGCCAACCAGGGCTAGAAAAATAAGCTGCCGGGCGACAAGAAAGCCGCCGATCGATAATCTGGCCATCTACAATCCAACAACTGGAAATTTACCGGGGTACCAATGAGGTACTAGGTATTAAGCTTGGTAAAGGAAGGCTTAAGCCCGGACTGTGGCGTAAGGTAATTCCAGCCTATCCCTGCTGTTTTGCTGGGCAGCCACTTCCCTGATCCAGCAAAAACGCGCTATCGGTACTTTCAAGGACCGGCGCGG
This sequence comes from Alphaproteobacteria bacterium, assembly GCA_029979185.1. GTDB lineage: Bacteria > Pseudomonadota > Alphaproteobacteria > Rhizobiales > Beijerinckiaceae > Terripilifer. The sequence continues at coordinate 7,632 of JAPOIA010000125.1, forward strand.
CCAGCTGACCGGATCTGCAGACGCTGACTTTCAGGAGTAGATTCATGGCGTTACGTGTGGCTGTGCAGATGGACCCGATCGAACGGATCAATATTGCCGGGGATTCCACCTTCGCCCTGCTGCTGGCTGCCCAGCTGCGCGGCCATGACCTTTTTTACTACCGGCCGGAACAGCTGAGCCTTGCCGCCGGCAAGGTCGTCGCCCCCTTGCAACCGCTGCAGGTGCGCGACAGGGCCGGCGATCATTTCACCCTCGGCGAGGCGCAGCGAACCGACCTGCGTGACATTGATGTGGTGCTGCTGCGCCAGGACCCGCCGTTTGACCTTGCCTATATCACTTCGACCCACCTGCTGGAGATGGTGCATCCCGGCACGCTGGTGGTGAACGATCCGGCCAGCGTGCGCAATGCGCCGGAAAAACTCTTCGTGCTCAACTTTCCGCAGCTCATGCCGCCGACCCTGATTTCCCGCGACAAGGACGAAATCAATGCCTTCCGCGCCGAATATGGCGAGGTGGTCATGAAGCCCCTGCACGGCCATGGCGGCTCGGCGGTCTTCAAGATCGCACCGAAGGACCCGAACTTCGGTTCGCTGTTTGACATGTTCTCTGCCACCTTCCGCGAACCCTGGGTGATCCAGCAGTTCTTGCCGAAGATCACAC
>JAPOIA010000126.1 GCA_029979185.1 Alphaproteobacteria bacterium
TCCGAAGTTCATCGAGCGCCTGCTTGCGCCGCTGCGCGAAGCGCCGGTTATCCAGACGCCGAAGTTTTTCAGAAGATGTGCAATCTCCTGCCCGATGGAACCGAAGCCGGCAATCATGACTTTAGTTTCCGCCGGGGTGATTATCTTCGCTGCAAAACTGCGATCCCACGATTTCCGGGATTTCTGCGCGACCATCTGCGGAACATTGCGCAGAAGCGCCAGATATAGGCTTACAGCATGCACGGCGACCGCTTGCGAAAAAGCGCCGCGTGCATTGGTGATCGATGCACCATCCGGTGCGCCATGTTTTGCAAGGTTGTCATAGCCGGAGGTCAGAAGCTGCACCCAGTGGAGATTGGGCGACGTTCGCGCCAGTCCCGCAACCTCGGCTGACCATGCATGGTCCTGAATCACCAGCGCATGTGCCATCTGCAGTTCGCGTGTGAGCGCATCCATGTCACTGGCGACGACAACGCCCTTTTCTGCGGCAACAAGTTCGACAACGCGCGGTTGAACGCCCTGGGCGTACAGAACAAGCTTTTTCATGATCCTGCCTCGCGTTGCGGTTTATGGAATTGATAGCCCTCCGCCGGTATTTTGCCGCCGGAGGTTTTGCTTTGTTCAATAGTTATTTTATGAAGTCGCCGGCGCGCTTTTTCACAGCGTCGGAAGAAGCCAGCACATCCTTGACTACCTTTTCCATATGCAGGGGATCAATCGGATCGACATCGACGCGTGCCTGCTTTGCATCTTTCAGGAAGTCCGGATCCTTCATCGTATCGGCATAAGCCTTGCGAAGCGCAGCTACCCGGTCGGCCGGCACGCCCGGAGGGGCAACCAGCGGGCGTCCAAGTTCGGCGCCCGACGTGATGAGTTCGATAACCTTCTTGTCGTTTTCGTTCTTGGCATAGCTCGACAGGGCCGGCACGTCAGGCAGGTCTTTCGGCTTGGGACCGGCATAGGAGATCACGACGATCTTCTTTTCCGTCAGCCATGCGGAGCGCGTTGCCTTCCAGCTGGACCAGGTGTTGTTGCGGCCCGCAACCTCGCCCCGTTCCATCGCCAGATTGACGCCATTGCCGCCGCGATAGCCGACCGAAACCTTGAACTTCGTTCCGGCGAAGGCGTTCAGCAGTTCCGGATAGGCATAGGTAATAGAACCCTTGCTGACAGCGCCGATCGGAATTTCCTTCTTCATCGCGTCGGCAACGCTCTTGGCTCCCGCCGTGTGCCACAGCACCATGGTTTCAACCGTCGGCGTGATGGCGCCGATGAACTGGAACTTGCCGGTATCGAATTTCAGTTTGCGCGTGCCGATTGCTTGCAGGGCGGGGAAACCGTTCTGTATGCCGCCAAGGTATGTGCCGTCCTTAGCAGCGACATTGTAGAGATAATTGGCCATGACGACACCGCCGGCGCCGGTCATGTTCTGGACGATCACCCGGGGCTTGCCGGGAATGTGCTTGCCGAGATGACGAGCCGCCAGGCGGGCATGCAAATCGTATTCACCGCCTGCGCTGACACCGACCAGTACATTGACAGTCTTGCCCTTGTAGAACGAGGCTACGTCCTGCGCCTGTGCGGATAGTGCGAGAGCCGAAGCGCCGGCTGCGATCGTCATGATCAGTCTTGTTTTCATCTGTTCCTCCTCCGGATTTGATTGTGAGAACTTGTTTTCGGAACCGGCCCGGGCGCAATGCCCTCGTGCCGGACGTATCTGTTGGTCAGGTTGACGGCTTGTAGTCGAGGTAATGCGAACAGCCTGCGCGCTTGGCCCAATAGGCCATGGCGCGGGCAATGTCGCTGCCGTCCGGTCCCTGCGCCTCGCGCTTTTCCATTTCGCCTGCCGTCAGCGGCTTGATCGAGCCTCCAAGCTGAATTGCTTCCAGCATGATCTGCGCATTCTGCGGCAGATAGATGGCGATGCGCAGCGCTTCTGCAAGGGTGCGGCCAGCAGCAGTGAAACCGTGCCCGCGCATCAGCGCCGCCCGCCCGTCGTCGCCGAGCGATTTCGCCAGGTCGCGCCCCTGGGCAATATTGGCGACCAGCAGGTTGGTAGCGCCGAAATTGTCCTCGATGTCCCAGACCGGGATGTCGCAACCGCAGGAAGCGGCCGTATGCACCAGCGGCACCAGCTTCACATCGCTGACGGAGAAGGCCAGCACCTGCCGGGCATGGGAATGGACGACGGAATTGATATCGGGACGCGCCTCGTAGATGCCGCAATGGATGAAGCGTTCGTAGTAGGCCGGGTCGGACCGGCCGTCCGCCGGTTTGCCGTCGAAGGTAAAGACCATGATGTCTTCCGGCTCCACCAGTTCGGGACTGCGAGACCGCGATAGCAGCATCTTGTCTGGCTCGGTCGGATGGCGCATCGAAATATGTCCATAGGCGTCGAACACGCCCTCATGCGCCAGGATGCGGTTGGCCGCCACAAGCTGCTTAATCGTTACGTCCAGATCCACCGGTGTCCTCCCTTGCTATTGTGAGTTTCGATCAGCTCCGAGGCGGAACGGGCCGCAGCCAGTCCAGCCGTGAAAGCAGCGGTTCGTCGCTGACCTGCAGCAGATAGCTTTCTTCCTCCGCTTCCCAACGCTGTGGATAGGATGATGGTCCGGCGATGGAATCGCCACGTGACCATGTAAAGGTCTTGTCTTCCATTGTAACCTTGCCCGCGCCGTACATCGGCGAATAGATCGTGCTGAGGGTTGATGGCTCCAGTTCAAAACTTGCGCCCGCATCCACGCGGATCACTTTCAGCGAAATCGTCTTCATCGCTGGCGGCGGATTGCCGAGTTCGATGATGCGGCAGCCCGCAGCGAATTCCTTTTCGGCGGCCAGGCGTGCCTTGGTTTCCTCGAATGGGAAACGCATCGGCGAATCCGATGCAATCTCGTCCGCCTTTTCGATTCCCTCCGGGTGATGCTCGAAGAACATCGGTCCCAGTAGGTGGACCGTTGGCACATCGAGGAAGTCCATCCAGTAAGCGTGCTGGGTGCTTTCGTTGGAATGGGCGTGCCAGCTCCAGTTCGGCGTCAGCAGCACGTCGCCAGAGACCATCGGCACTTTCTTGCCGTCGACGATTGTGAAGGCATTTTCGCCGGTGTCGAGCACAAGCCGCAGGGCGTTGGCGCTGTGCCTGTGCGAACGTGCGGTCTCGCCTGCCTTGACCATCTGGTAGGCGCAGATCAGCGTCTTGACCGTGGGATACTTGTTGCCGGGAATGGGGTTGGCCAGAATAAGATTGCGCCGTTCGGCCAGTTCCGTGTTGACGAAACGCCCTGCGGCATTGAGAGCCGCCTTTGCCTCGCGATAGGACCAGTGCGCCGGCACGAAATCCCGGTTCGGCAGCGGCCAGAGCGAGGGTTCGGGCTTATTCCAGCCGTTTTCGATGCCCTGCTTCGCCAGAAGGGCGTAAAGCTCCTCCATACTGGCTGCCTTGTCATAGTCCTCGGCGGTTACGGCGCTCATGACGTTCTCCCTGACTGTTTCGTTGCGGCTTCGCGGATGCCGCCATGTCTGCTTTGACTGTTAGATTGCCATCCTCTACCTGTCCATGACAAGTTGCGATCGGCTGAAACGAGCCGATAGGTACAATTAGCGCCTTCCGAAGGCAAAACGGATAGGGAATTATAATGCCGTTCTTTGCAGGCGAGGAAAATGCAGCGGGATCGGCCGGCTTGCGGTTTCGCAGGCTGGCAGAGCGTCCTGATATTCTCGGCATCCCCGGTGCCCACAACGGGCTGGCGGCCCATCAGGCCCGTGATGCCGGTTTTGAGGCCCTGTATCTGTCTGGCGCAGCCATGAGCGCGTCCATGGGACTGCCTGATCTTGGCATTATCACGGTGGACGATGTCTGCTTTTTCATCCGTCAGGTGTCTCGTTCCTCCGGCCTGCCGGTCCTTGTCGATGGCGATACCGGATATGGCGAAGCGCTGAACGTGATGAACATGGTCCGCGCTTTCGAGGATGCGGGCGCCGCTGCCGTTCACATCGAAGACCAGCTTCTGCCGAAGAAGTGCGGACACCTCAACGACAAGAAACTCGCCAGCGTGGACGAGATCGCGGCCAAGGTTGCCGCAGCACGGCGCGCCCGGCGTCACCTCTACATCATCGCCCGCACCGATGCGGCCGCCAGCGAGGGTCTGAATGGCGCGGTGGCGCGCGCAAGAGCCTATCTCGCTGCCGGGGCCGATGCTATCTTCCCCGAGGCGCTGACCGACGAGAGCATGTTTCGTGAATTTGCCTCGCGCATCGATGCGCCCCTGCTGGCGAACATGACCGAGTTTGGCCGCACGCCTTTTTTTACCGCGCAGGAATTTCAGGACATGGGATATGCCATGGTGATCTGGCCGGTCAGCGCGTTGCGCGTGGCGGCGAAGGCGCAGGAGAACCTCTACGCCGCGATTGCGCAGGACGGTTCGACTCGCTCCATGCTGGACGCCATGCAAACGCGCGCGGAACTTTATGCAACCATCGGCTATCATGATTACGAAGCACTGGACGCAAGCATCGTCGCGACCATCGTGCCGCAAATGCCGGAGAGGAAGTGAAGTCGTCCCGGCCGGAGCGCCGGGATCTTTCGATACGGAATGCGATCCCGCGTCCTGCTTCGCGCGCGGGATGACAAGAAACAAGCAGGGAGAAACGAATGGCCAATGTGAAACTGACCTTTGCATCGGGATTGTACGACCGGGTGCTGCCGCTCTTCACCGGTGATGTGAAGCCCGAAGGCATTGACCTCGAATTCGTGCGCATCGATGCGCCGCGCGAAATCTTCGACCGGATGGCCGGCAAGGCGGAATTCGATCTGGCTGAGTTTTCCTCGTCCGAATTCATCTCCCGCTATCAGCAGGGTGATCGCACGTTCGTCGCCATTCCAGTGTTTCCCTCGCGCGTGTTCCGGCACGGCATGATTTCCATAAACAGGAAGTCCGGCGTGAAGGTGCCGAAGGATCTGGAAGGGCGCCGGGTCGGCGTGCCGCTCTACACGATGACGGCGGCAATCTGGGTCAAGGGCCATTTCCGGCATCAATTCGGTTGCGACATCGACAAGATCAAATGGGTGCAGGGCGCCATCAACGAAAAGGGCTCGCACGGCGAACCGACACTGATGCCGCTGACCAGAACGGTCGATATCGTCAACAAGCCGGACGGCGTTACTCTAGGCGACATGCTGGAGCAGGGGGAAATAGACGCCATCATCGGCACCAGCCTGCCGAACGCCATCAAGACCAATCCCGATATCGTACGCATGTTCCCGAACTACAAGGAGATCGAAAAGGAACTCTGGGTAAAGGACCGCATCTGGCCGATCATGCATCTGATAGCCATAAAGCGCGAAACCTACGAGAAGCATCCTTTCATCGCCCAGAGCCTCTACGACGCCTTCAAGGAATCGAAGCGCCAGGCGCTCACCGTGATGAAGAAGCTGCAGTCCCTGCGCTACATGCTGCCGTGGCTGCCGGCCGATATCGACGAGATCGAGGAGCTGTTCGGCGGCGATCCCTGGCCCTATGGCGTGGAGGAAAACCGTCCGACGCTGGAAGCCATGATGCAATATCTGCAGGAACAGTACCTGATCGAAAAGACCGTGCCGGTCGAGGATATTTTTGTGGATGTGAAGTAGGAGCAATCCACAGGCTTTATCCTGAGGAGCGATGCGCAGCATCGAGTCTCGCAGGATGTGCCGCGAGTTTGCTTTTTCTGGCTCGCCCTCGTGCTTCGAGACGGCCCTTCGGGCCTCCTCGGCATGAGGGTTCTTACCTAACCAAAACTAAACACCTTCCTCGCATTGCCGTTGAATATCATCTTGCGCTTCTCCTCGCCGAACACCGGCGGGATCGTAAAGTAGGGGTCGTCGAAATCCCAGTGCGGATAATCGGATGCGAACAGGATGCGGTCCCAGCCGATCCAGTCCATCGTGTCCATCACGTCGCGCGGGCGCTCCGATTCTTCCATCGGCTGGGTCGTGAACCAGATGTTGGATTTCATATATTCCGACGGCGCCTTTTTCAGATGCGGCACTTCCTTCTTCAGGTGCTTCCAGCTTCTGTCGAGCCGCCAGGCGAGCGACGGCACCCAGGCAAAGCCGCTTTCGATAACCACGACCTTCAGCTCCGGCAGGTGCTCGAACAGCCCTTCCATGATCATCGATGTTACCATGGCCGAGCACGATGCGGCGTGTTCGGTCATCTCCTCGATATAGTAGGAGCACCATCCCGCTGACGTCGACGGGCCGCCGGTGAAGCCGAACACGTGGATGCCGACCGGCAGGCCCGCTTCCACCGCCGCTTCGTAGATCGGCCAGTATTTGCGCCGCCCCAGCGGCTCGTTGGTGCGGCTCATCAGCAGCACCTGGGCGAAATGCGGATCGCCGGCGCGGCGGCGTATTTCCGCAACCGCCGCTGCGGGGTCTTCATAGGGAACGATGACGGATGCCTTCAGCCGCGGCTCGGGCCGCGCCCAGCGTTCCAGCTGCCATTCGTTGGCGGCCGTTCCCAGCGCGGCGGAAAGTTCCGGGTTCATCTCGCCCTGGCCGCTGGGCGACAGCGGGTTCATGATCCCGTATTCGATATCGTAGGCGTCGAGCAGCTGTTCCTGCAGGAAGGACAGGCTGGAGCCTGCCATCGTGCCATCCGGTGGATAGGCGTCGCGCCGCATACCGCTGTCCGGCTGCGACTTGGGGTAGGGATGCCCCTTGGCGAAGCCGTGCCGGTTGCGCGTGCCATAGGTCTGCCACAGGTCCCAGGCGCGGGCCGACAGGAACGGCTTGAATTCCAGCGGCGAATGGATGCGCGGATGCACGTCGCAATCGATGATGCGCAGGCGGTTGCTGTTTTCCGCAGCGGCGTCGATGGTCACATGTTCGTTCATGGTTGCCTCCACACTCGGCAGGCGCGGCAGTTCGGCGCGGCGAATTGCGGCAGATTGTAGCCCTTTCCGGCTTGCTGTACAAATAGGCAACCGCGACCGGCAAAGGCCGGGGCGGGCAACACAGCGCCGGATATATACCCGCGAGCGCATACGGGGAGACGCCTGAGATGATGGACTTTTATTTCTTCACCACCGACAACGGCTACAAGGGCCGCATGGCCATGGAGGAATCCGGCCTGCCGTACAAGCTCCATCTGGTGAACCTGCGCGCCAAGGAACAGTTCAACCCCGAGTTCATGAAGATCAGCCCCGGCCACAAGATCCCGGCGCTCCATGACCCCGAAGGACCCGGCGGCCCGGTGACGATTGCCGAATCCGGCGCGATTCTGAAATACGTCTCGCAGAAGTCGCAGAATGGCCTGTATCCCTCGCTGCCGGCCCAGCGCGTGAAGGTGGACCAGTGGCTGTTCTACGGCTCGGCCACCTATACCACGCTGGCCCAGCAGTTCGGCCACTGGGTCATCCGTTCGCCTGACGACAACCCCGGCGCCAAGAAATTCTACACCGATAATTATATCGACATGCTCGGCATCCTCGACCGGCACCTGGCCGATCATGAATATTTCGCCGACCAGTATTCGGTTGCCGATATTTCCATGTTCCCCGACACGCATCTGCACGGCGTCAACGACATCGGCCTGAAAGATTTCAAGAACGTCCAGCGCTGGCACGACGCCATCTGGGCCCGCCCCGCCACGCAACGCGCCTGGGGCCCGCACGAGTAGGGGACTGAAGCGGAATGTCATCCCGGACGCCGCAAGGCGATCCGGGATCGTGACCAGCACCGCAAGATCGCGCATAAATGCTGCGCAAGAAAGTTCGTGTATCGAACCACGAGGGGGTGATACCCGCGTTGCGGGGCGCCCTACTTGCCGTGCATCTGCTTCAAAACCGGAAACACGAATTCCTGCAGTGTCTCGAGATTTTCGAACATGCACACCGCATGCGGAGAACTGCAACAGCGGTTCCGCTGGCAGCCGGTGCGCGGGCACATGGTGTGAAAGCGCAGCCTGTCCATCAGTGTGCGGCAGGTCGCAAACATCTGCGCACCGCCATCGGGCGCGCGTATGATGCCGCCGATGCGCGCGCGGATCTGGTATTGCTCCTCCGGCGATTGCGTGTAGAGAACAAGGTTCGCGACCGCCGGTGGCAGCGGGCGGAAATAGCCGTCGTGTTGAAACATCTCGTCTCCTGTCTGGCATGCAGGCAGCCGCCCGCGATCCCGCGCGCGATGCCGGGTCTTTGGGAACTGAAAATCAGTAACGTGGCGCGGAA
>JAPOIA010000127.1 GCA_029979185.1 Alphaproteobacteria bacterium
GCCCGCAATCTGCATTTCACTACCATAGAAATGTGCAGCGGCAAGACGCTGTCCAGCGCGATCGACGCGCTTGGCCGCAGGCTGGGTATCGAGGAAGCGAGATCCTTTGCGACCCTGCTTGCCCAGTCGGAGGAGCTTGGCTCCAGTCTGAGTCAATCGTTGCGCGCCTATAGCGACGATATGCGCAACAAGCGCCTCATGAAAGCGGAAGAGAAGGCTTTCTCGCTGCCGGCCAAACTGGTGGTGCCGCTGACGCTGTTCGTATTTCCGACCTTGCTGGTGGTGCTGCTGCTGCCGGTCGTGGTCAGTGTTTCCAAGATCAACATGTGAGAGTGAGGACATCATGGGACGTGTGCAGGCGATACAGGCGGCGCAACCGCCAAGGCGGCGCAGAGCGATGCTGATGGCGGTGGGGGCGCTTGCCCTTGCGCTGGCAGGCTGCAACAGCGAGGTCTATTCCAACCTTGATGCCAGCACTGTTGCAGGAGCGCTCGCGGCTTCGAATACTGTGGTGACTGCCGGTAACGTGCCTCCGGAGACCGGCAAACTGCATATCGCAAGCCCGTAGTTCCGCGAGCGGAACTACGGGCTTGCGGAAAAGACCTTCCGGGACATTATCGAATCGCAGCCACGCAATGCGGAAGCCTGGCTGGGGCTGGCCGCTTCCTACGATCAGCTGCGGCGGTTCAAGCTGGCGGACCGGGCCTACGGGCAGGTGGTGAAGCTGGATGGGCCGAGCGTCGCGCTCTACAACAACCGCGGTTATTCCTATCTGCTGCGCGGCGACAGGCGACGCGCGCGACGCGAATTCCGTAAGGCAAGTGGGCTGGAACCTGGCAACCAGTTCGTCCAGAACAATTTGCGCATACTGGACAAAAGATGAAGTCCGCCTCGCGGCGCAGGTTGCCGTGCGGTCGATGCCGGTAATGCCTGCACCACGGGGATAACTTCTATCCAGTTGTTTTAAGGCAAGTTCTGTGCAGCCGTCGAGCTGGACTACACCCCGTCTTCCGGACATGCATTCGGTGCTGGCGCTGAAATAGCGCCTCTTTCCGACATGCTGCGAGGGAGTGCCGGAAGGGGCCATGGTGGCAAAAAGTCCCATTCCATGGGCATAAATCTGGATTTTCCGCTGGTCCGCATGAGCGAATCGGATAATATCCCGTCGTGCAATCGATTCGTTATGGAGAATCTAAAATGGTAAAAGCTGCTGCCAAAAAAGCCCCGGCCAAGAAGGCGCCTGCGAAAAAGGCTGCTGCAACGAAGTCCGCCGCGGCCACCACAATGACGCTGCGCCAGATCGCCGCGTCGCTGGCCGACACCCATGAAATCACCAAGAAGCAGTCGGAAGCAATTCTGACCGAAGCTTTCGACATGATGACGAAGAACCTGAAGAAGGGCGTTCGCATCCGTATTTCCGGTTTCGGCATTCTCTCCGTTCGCAAGCGCGCCGCCCGTATGGGCCGTAACCCCGCCACTGGCGAGCCGATCAAGATCAAGGCTTCCAAGAAGGTGGGCTTCCGTCCTGCAAAGGAACTGAAGGAAGCAATCTGATTCGATTGCAGATGGCGCGGAATATGTGCGTCATGGAACGGGCTTGAAGCTCTTTACCATCCCAATCACATATTACCGGACACCCTGTCATTCGTGGCAGGGTGTTTTCGTTTCGGGTATGGATGCTCCCGGCTGACTTGGAACTGGTGATTTGGGTCCACTGCCGGAGCCCGGGCTTTCAGAAGGCTTTTGGCAAACAGGCAAGTCCGCAGGCGCCTCCCGGCGAAAATGCTATAGCGCCGGTGAGCCAAATGTTGTTATGTTTTTTGCAGGCGCGCGGCGCAGCAATTCACACTCCGGCGGGATGCGGGATCATACAACCGCGTAAAATCCTGTGCGGGCGGCAACAGAACCGGGAGGTTTCATGAGACTGTTTCAATGCGGATGCCGGGGATGCAGCGGAATGTTCATGGCAACGCCGGCAGACGGCGGCGGCAGTGGCCCGACGCCTGCCTCCGGTGGTCCGGTCGACCGGGCAGTTCTGGAGGAACTGGCGGCAGCAAGCCGTATCCTTGCCGACCAGGGCGTGGTCGATGCTTTTGGTCATGTTTCGATGCGCCATCCCAATGCGCCCGACCGCTTCCTGATGGCGAAGGCAATAGCGCCGGCGCTGGTCACGGCGGACGACATCATGGAATTCACGCTCGACAGCGTTCCTTGCGAAGACAAGGGCCGCAGTGCATTCCTCGAGCGCTTCATTCACGGGCAGATTTTCTCCGCCCGTCCGGACGTCAATGCCGTGGTGCACAGCCATTCGCAATCGGTCATTCCCTTCGGCCTGACAGATGTGCCCATGCGCGCCATGTTTCACAATGCCGCGTTCCTGGCGCAGGGCGTGCCAGTCTTCGATATTTCCGAGAAGTTCGGCGCCACCGACATGCTGGTCGGCAATAACGAGAAGGGCGTTGCACTTGCGAAGATCCTGGGCGACAGGCCGGTGGCGCTGATGCGCGCCCATGGCAGCGTTGCTGTTGGGCCGACTTTGCCACTTGCCGTGTTCCGTGCGGTTTATACGGAGGTCAGCGCAAAGTTGCAGACAACAGCGACGCTTCTGTCGAATGGCGGCCGCATCGCTGCGCTCGATCCGAAGGAAGGCGAACTGGCGGACAAGGTCAACGAGGGGGCTTCCGGCCGCGCCTGGCAATTGTGGAAAGAGCGGGTCGGCGCTGCCTAGCGTTTTTCGAATTTACAGAAGGAGCCTCCGATGAGCCTCACCGAAGACAAGCCCCAGGCCGCAGCCGCGGACGAAAGCAAACTGTTCATGGCAGAGCGACAGCAGCTTGCCGACTGTATCCGCATGCTGGAAAAAGCCGAGATCATCGACTTCAACGGCCATTGCTCGATCCGTGTGGGTGACGATCGTATCCTCATCAATCAGGGCAATTGCCAGCGCTCGAAGCTGACGTTTGAGGACATCGTCACCATCGACATGCAGGGCAACCTGATCGAGGGCAAGGCAAAGCCGCCGCTGGAGTTTCACTTGCATACCGGCCTCTACCGTGCGCGCAGCGACGTTCGTGCGGTGGTGCATGCGCATCCGAAATGGTCGACGTTCCTGACGATGACCGGCCATGCCTACAAGCCCGTTTTCGCGCAAGGCGTGCTGCCGGGCGAAGCGCCGGTTCTGGATACGCCGGCCTCGATCAACACGCGCGAAATGGCGGACGCCCTCGCCGGTGTGCTGGGCGACAGGCCGACGGTATTGATGAAGTCGCACGGCGCTGCGGCTGTCGGCAAGTCGATTGTCGAGGCCTTCGTGCTGGCGGTCTATCTGGAGGAGAATTCCTACCGGCAGTACATGGCGATGCAGATCGGCGATCCTTACGTGTTCACTGCCGAAGAGCAGGCGGCAGCGGTTGAGAAACTCTGGACAGCCAGCCTCTTCCAGCGCACCTGGGATCACTACATGGCGAAACTGGATGGTTGATGTTAAGGCCGGGCCGGGCGTGCAGCGCTGATGGAAACAGTCGCCGCTGCGCTGGCAGTTTTGCTGCCGCTCACCATGAGTCCCGGGCCGGTTGGTTTCGCACTTGCTGCCATCGTCATGAGTTTCGGGGCGCGGGCGGCCATTCCATTTGTCCTTGGAGTCCAGAGCGCCGCCATCCTCGTCGGCATTGCCAGCGCTCTGGGCCTGAGCCAGTTGTTCATCGCATATCCGGCGGTTCAGATGGTGCTGCGCTATGCCGGGACGGCCTATGTCGCCTGGCTGGGCTGGAAATTCCTGAATGCCCGGCCCAAACCCGGTGGCGAACTGTCGGGTAACGTGCCTGGATACTTCCCCGGCATGGCGACCGCGCTGCTCAATCCGAAATTCTACATCATGGTCATTGCGGTCTTCGGAAATTTCCTTGGCCGGCCCGGGGTCGCAAGCTGGCTGCTGGTGTTTTCCCTGTGGGCCGGGATCGCCATTGCCTCGACAAGCTGGACGATCGGTTCTGCACTGCTGCGCACCATGCTGAAATCGGAACGCGCATTGCGCATTCAGTCTGCGGCCTTCGGTGTCATGCTGCTGATCGTGGCGGCATGGATGGCGCTGCGCTGACGTGTGCGCATCAGGCCGGATGGCGCAAGGTGTCTGCATGCCTTAAGACAATGGCATGGCGACGATTCTGACATTCCTTGCAATCCTGCTGCCCTTGAGCCTCAGTCCAGGGCCGGTGGTTATAGTTCTGGCCGGCCTGACCATGGGGCGGGGGCTGACGGCAGCAGTGCCGTTCTGGATCGGCATGCAGATTGCCATCATGACGGTTGCGATTGCCAGTGCGCTTGGTTTGAGCCAGCTTTTCGTTACCTATCCGGCCGCTTACAACGCGGTGCGTTATGCGGGTATCGCCTACATCTTCTGGCTTGCGTGGAAATTCGTGACGGCGAAACCAAAGCCCGGAGCCGAGTATCAGGGCGATACGCCCGGTGTGGTGCCGGGCATTCTCGCAACGCTGCTCAATCCGAAATTCTACATCATGGTGATGAGCGTATTTTCGCAATTCCTGAAACCGGGCGAAACCGGCACCTGGCAACTCGTTGCCGGCTTCTGGGTGGTGATGGTGAGTTCCGCGTTCTGCTGGATGCTCGCCGGCGCATTGCTGCGGCCGCTGCTCAGGTCTGAGCGGGCGTTACGGATACAGTCGGTAACGTTTGGCGTTGCGCTTTTTGCGGTTGCGGTATGGATGGCGTTGAAGTGAGGACTACAACGTCGCCTCGATCTTCTCGCGCAATTCTTTCGTTACTTCCACATCGACGCCGAACCAGACTTTCCAGGCCGGGCGGCCCTGGTGCAGCAGCATGCCGAGGCCGTTGACCGTGCGGTTGCCGCGTTGTCGGGCAGCGGCGAGGAAGGGCGTTTCCTTCGGGATGTAGATAATGTCGGCGGCCAGTGCCTCGATCGGCAGTTCGCCAAGGTCGATGTCCAGCGCGTCCATGCCCTGCATGCCCTGGCTTGTGGCGTTGACCGCCATGGCGCAGCCGGCCAGCGCATTGGCGCGTTCTTCCCACCTTACCGGCGTAATCGGGCCGCCAAACTCGTCCGCGATGGTTTGCGCCCGCTCGAAGCTGCGGTTGACCAGGCGGATTTCCTTCGCCCCGCGTTCGGCGAGGCCGTGAACGACCGCGCGTGCGCCGCCGCCGGCGCCGAGCACGGCGATAGGGCCTGCATCCGCGCGCCAGTCGGGAAAGGCTTCGACGATATTCTCGATGAAGCCATACCAGTCGTTGTTGATGCCAAGCAGTGAGCCATCCTCGCGCACGGCCACGCAAGAGACCGCGCCGATCTTCTTCGCCACCGGGTCAATTTCATCGAGGAAGGGCAGGGCGTTCTGCTTGTGGGGTATGGTCAGGTTGCAGCCGGAAAATCCGAGCGGATGCAGTGCCTTCAGGGCCGGACCGATGCCTTCCGGCTTGACCGCGATGGGCACGTAGATACCCGTGAGGCCGTATTTTTCCATCCAGTAATTGTGCAGCAGCGGCGAGCGCGAATGCATGACCGGCCAGCCCAGAACCGCCGCCATGAGATATTTTTCCGCTTTCGCCATCACTTCCGGTCCCCCGTTTGTTCGGCGTGGTTTGCTTCACCGCGGCGGAATTTGCAACCCGGGGCTGTTTGACGCTGTGTCGCACTGCTACGACGATCTCGACACAGGCGCGAACCTGCAGTACATATTTCGTTAGAGACCTAAGCAATTTTCGAGGAACGCCATGCTGACCGCCGAGGAAAACGAGCTTCTCACCCGCGTGACCGGGGATGCGCCGATGGGGCAGATGATGCGCCGGTTCTGGCTGGCCGCCTGCATGCTGGAGGAAATTCCCGAGCCCGACTGCGATCCGGTGCGGGTTCGTATTCTGGGCGAGGATCTGGTGGCGTTCCGGGACAGCGACGGGCGCCCCGGCCTGCTGGAAGAAAAATGCCCGCACCGCCGCGCGTCGCTGTTCTACGGGCGCAACGAGGAATGTGGTTTGCGCTGCCTCTATCACGGCTGGAAGTTCGACGTCGACGGAAACTGCACCGACATGTCGTCGGAACCGCCGGGCACGGGCCTTGTCGAAAAGGTCAAGGCGAAGGCCTATCCAGTGAAAGAATGGGGCGGCTTCCTGTGGACCTATATGGGCGAGCCCGCAACCATGCCGGAGTTCAAGCCGCCGTTCTTCGCCCCGACGCCGCAAACCAATGTCGCGATCTTCAAGGTTGTGGTGAACTGCAACTGGGCGCAGGGCGTCGAAGGGGCTATCGATTCAGCTCATTCGTCAAGTCTGCATTCCACGGACATGCCACCGGCCATGGTTGGGGGCTCGACTGCCACCGGCACAGCCTGGCAGCGCCCATCGACGGACAAGTCGCCTCGCCTGCAGGTGCAGCCGACCCACTACGGTTTCAACTATGCGGCGATCCGCCGGCCGATCAAGAACGCGAACACGCATGACTACGTGCGCATCACGCATTTTGTGGCGCCGCATCACGTGCTCATTCCTCCGAACAATGTCTATAACGTCTCGCAGATGAACGTGCCGGTCGATGACGAGCATCATGCGCTTTATATCCTGGCGTGGCAGGACAAGGGGCCGGGGGTCGATCAGGAAGCCTGGCGCAAGTTCACAGGCACGCAACTCGGTATCGATCTCGACAAGACCTATCGCAAGATCGACAATATCGGCAATAATTTCGGCCAGGACAGGCAGGCCATGAAACTGGGCAGCTTTACCGGCATTCGCGGATTTCCGAACCAGGATATCGCCATGTGGGAGACCATGGGGGCCATTGGCGAACGTGAGAAGGAAATCCTCGCGGCAAGCGATCAGGCCGTTGTCGAGTTCCGCCGCAGCATGGTTGTCTTCGTACAGGAGTTCATGAAGACGGGAGAGCCGCCGGCGCAGTTTTCCGACGAGGAACGGGCTTCCGTCGCGGCTTTCGAGGGCATGGTGGCGAAGGATGCGGACTGGCGCGATCTGAGCGGTGCAAAGCGCGAGTCCGCGCGGGCTGCCGAATAGGCGCTGCTATTGCGCCCTGTGCGCCGGTGTGTCCGGTGCCGGATGTTGCCGAAAGCGGTGGGGGCGGCAATAATACCGCTCAATGGTTCATCGTGAACCTGTGCAAATGAAACTACCCCGGGAGGATGCCTTGCAGTTTGGACTCTATGCACCCGTTCCGCATGTGACAGTCGGCTCATCCGCAATTCTGGACTCCGTTGCCGGCGGTCAAAAGCCGCTTGCCGGCTGCGCTGTCGATCCCGCATATCAGCTTGCCAAGGACGTTCTGCTGGAGGCCGAGCGGCAGGGCTTCGATATCATCCTGTTTGCCGAGCGGCATCTCGGCGCAGACATGGAGGCGTGGATTCTGGGTTCGGCCATTTCGTCGCTGACCAAAACCATTCGCTCGATGATTGCCGTGCATCCCGGCCTGTGGAATCCGCAACTGATCGCAAAAATGGCCGCTTCGCTCGACCGGCTTACGCCCGGACGCATGGCCATCAACCTGATCACCGGCTGGAATGTCGAGGAGCATACAATGTTCGGCGGCGACACCATGCTGCATAACGACGATCGCTATATCCGCGCCGAGGAATTCATCGAGATCGTGCGCGGCATGTGGAAGCAATCGCCCTACAGCTTCAAGGGGCAGTTTTACAATATCGACAATGCCGAACTGCTGCTGTGCCCGGCAACGGCAGAGCCGCCGGAAGTGTTTACCGCCAGCCGTTCGCCGCGCGGCCTCGACATGATTGCCAAGATCGCGGACTGGTGGTTTGTCGATTACGACAAGGACGCGGAAACAACCGAAGACGTCATGGAATCGCTGCAGAAGGCGATGGACAGCGTGAAGGCGCGCGCCGACAAGCTGGGGCGCAAGGTTCGCTTTGCCTATAATCCGTTTGTCTGCTTTGGCGCCAGTGTTGAAGAAGCGCGGGAGCGGGCAATGAAACTGGTCACGCCGGACGGTAGCGATGCGGATGTGCGCAAGCTTCTCAATCGTATCGGTCCGGCGATGAAGTCGGGTTGCGTCGCGCCGCCCGATCAGGTGCGCCGGCAGGTCGAGCGTTTCCGCGAAATCGGCATCGAACTGCTGCTGTTCAAATTCGTTCCCAATATCGAAGAGACGCAATCCATCGGCCGCGAGATCATCGCGCCAAT